>CAYRQA010000024.1:0-17569 GCA_964426285.1 uncultured Lachnospiraceae bacterium
GCACTGCCCTGTGCGCGGCGAGAGCCGAACTCGGAGACCGGTCTGCCTTGGGCGGCACGCACGATGCGGTTTGCCTTGGTGGCGATGAGCGACTGATGGTTGATGGTGAGCAGGATGAAGGTCTCAACGAACTGCGCTTCGATCGCGGGCGCACGGACGGTGAGGATGGGCTCGTGCGGGAAGATGGGCGTGCCCTCGGGGACAGCCCAAATGTCGCCCGTGAAGCGGAATGTGCGCAAATAGGCGAGGAAATCCTCGGTAAAGCAGCCCTTTGAGCGCAGAAATTCGATGTCCTCTTCGGTGAACTCGAGGTGTTTGATATATTCGATCACCTGCTCGAGCCCCGCGGCGATGGCAAAGCCGCCCCCGTCAGGAATGTCGCGGAAGAACATATCGAAGTAGGAAATCTGCTCGGCTTTTCCGCAGTTGAAATAGCCGTTGCCCATGGTCAGCTCGTAGAAATCGAAGAGCATTGTGTAATTTTCAGCCCAAAATGATTTGCGATTTTCCATTTTGAAAACTCCTTTTGCAGTTGACAAGTACCGAGAGAAGATGTATAATAGAACAAAATCGGTAAATTTTTCTCTATTATAACACATAATTGCCAATTTGTAAAGCAATTTTAGAAATAAGGAGTATTATTTTATGAAAGACGGATTTATAAAAGTTGCCGCCCTCTCGCCCGACCTGAGGGTAGCCGACGTGGCGTACAATACCGAAAAGATCATCGAAGCGGTCAAATTTGCCGCCGCCGACGGGGTAAAGGTGCTCTGTCTGCCCGAGCTGGCGATCACAGGCTACACCTGCGGCGATCTCTTCGGCTCGAGATTGCTCATCGATGCGGCAAAGGATGCACTTGTCGAGATCGTGAAGGCGACCGCCGATCTGCCCATCTTTTTCGCGGTCGGTCTGCCTTATCTGCATAACGGCAAGCTCTACAACGTAGCGGCGGCAGTCTGCAACGGCGAATTGCTCGGACTGGTGCCCAAAACGAATATCCCGAGCTATGGCGAGTTCCATGAGCGTCGCAACTTCACGCCGTGGACTGCCGAACAAACCGATTGGACCGATGACCATGTAGCGAACCATCACTCTGTCAATATCGATACCGATCAGATTTTTATGTGTACCGAATTTCCTGAACTCAAGATCGGCATCGAAATCTGCGTGGACGCATGGGTGACGATTCCGCCCTCTTCCTATCTCGCACAGAAGGGCGCGACGATTATCCTCAATCTTTCCGCTTCCGACGAGATCATCGGTAAAGCCGACTACCGCCGTCAGCTCATTGCCTCCCAGTCTGCCAAGATTGTCGGCGGCTATGTCTACGCCGACGCGGGCTGCGGCGAATCGACCACCGACCTCGTCTTCAGCGGACACAACCTCATCGCCGAAAACGGAACCATTCTCGCTGAATCCAAGCCCTTTGCGGGGGGCTATGCCGTCAGCGAGATCGATCTTGGGCGCATTGTAGCAGAACGGGCAAGAATGACGACCTTTGAAACCAAAGTAAACCGCGACGCTACGTGGGAGACCGAATTCTCCCTCCCCGTCGCCGACACCACCCTCACCCGCACGATCGCCCGCCGTCCCTTCGTCCCCGACGACGAAGCGACCCTCCGCGAGCGCTGTGAAGCGATCGTCATGATGCAGGCGCAGGGGCTTGCCCGCCGTGTGAAGCACATCGGTTGCAAGTGCGTGATCGGCATCTCGGGCGGTCTCGATTCGACCCTCGCACTGCTCGTCACCGCCCGTGCTTTCGATCTGCTCGGACGCGACCGCCGCGACATCATCACTATCACCATGCCCGGCTTCGGCACGACCTCGCGCACCAAATCGAATGCAGAGCTTCTCTGCGACAGCCTCGGTGTAACCTTCCGCACCATCCCGATCGGCGATGCGGTCAGACAGCATTTTGCCGACATCGGACATGACGGCGTGACCACCGACGTGACCTATGAAAACAGCCAAGCCCGCGAGCGCACGCAGATCCTCATGGACGTTGCCAACCAAGTGAACGGCATCGTCGTCGGTACGGGCGACCTCTCCGAGCTGGCGCTCGGTTGGGCGACCTACAACGGCGACCACATGGCGATGTACGGTGTGAACGCATCGATCCCGAAAACGCTCGTGCGCCACCTCGTTGCATACTTCGCGATGATCGCTGAGGACGAAACGCAGAAGAAGGTGCTTCCGGACATCCTCGACACCCCCGTTTCGCCCGAACTGCTTCCCGCCAAGGACGGCGAGATCGCGCAGAAGACAGAGGACCTCGTCGGACCGTACGATCTGCACGATTTCTACCTCTATTATATGCTCCGCTTCGGATTCACCCCGAAGAAGATCTTCCGTCTTGCCAAGATCGCATGGGGGGACACCTACTCGGATGCGACCATCCTCAAGTGGCTGAAAATTTTCCTGCGCCGCTTCTTTACCCAGCAGTTCAAGCGCTCCTGCCTGCCCGACGGACCGAAGGTCGGCACGGTCACCCTTTCTCCCCGCGGCGACTGGCGGATGCCCTCGGACGCATCTGCGGCACTCTGGCTCGCCGAAGTGGAAAAGCTCGAGAGGGAAGTGCTTTGAGGGTGAGTTGAAATAGACCACTAACATGGTAGGGGAGGGGCTTGCTCCTTCCGCTACCTACAGGCAAACGAACGGGAGGAGCTAGCCTCTCCCCTACCGGTTTTCGACATTCAAATCACCCCACGGGGTGATTTTTTTCCTTTTTCAGCCATTATTCACTTTTTCAACACAATTATCTGCTACAATACCTTCATAGAAGACCAATGAAGTACCGCTCACGCGGTCGAAAGGATGATAGAAATGAAGACCAAACAACTGCTTGCCGCGCTTCTTGCGTCGGCGATGCTTACCTCGAGCCTGCTCTTCACCGCCTGCGCGGGCAAATCCGCCTATGAGATCGCCGTCGATCAGGGCTTTGAGGGCGACGAGGAAGAATGGCTCGAAAGCCTCAAAGGAGCCGACGGTGACGACGGCAGAGACGGTGCGGACGGCGAAGACGGAGTCGACGGACAAGACGGACAAGACGGCGAAAACGGGAAGGACGGTAACACGCTCGTCAGTGCGAATGAAGAAACGGGCTATCAGGCGTCGGTGCTCTCTGCGGTGAGCATTTACTGCAATTTCGTGCAGAACGGTTATTGGGGAGGCTACCAATCCTCTTCGACCTCGGCTGGCGCGGGCGTCATTTATCAGCTTGACAAGGAGAAAGGAGACGCCTACCTCATCACCAACTACCACGTCGTCTACAACTCGTCGGCGAGCACCCCAAACAAGATCAGCGACGATATTTCGGTTTATCTCTACGGGATGGAATACGACCAATACGCCATCCCCGCTACATACGTCGGCGGTTCGATGAACTATGACATCGCTCTGCTCAAAATCAGCGGCAGTGAGATTCTCAAAGCCTCCAATGCGCGCGCCGTGACGGTTGCCGACTACGGTGCACTCTCGGTCGGGCAGAGCGCCGTTGCCATTGGCAATCCCGAAGCACAGGGCATCTCGGTCACCCGCGGCATCGTCAGCGTAGACAGTGAATCGTTTCCGATGACCGCACTCGACGGGGCGAGCCAGATCACCTACCGTGCGATCCGTGTCGATACGGCAGTCAACTCGGGCAACAGCGGCGGCGGGCTCTTCAATCTGGCGGGCGAGCTGATCGGCATCGTCAACGCCAAGCTCATAGACGACGGCATCGAGGGCATTGCCTACGCCATTCCTGTGAGCATTGCGATCGGTGTGGCGCAGAATATCATCGATCACAGCACAAATGAAGCCTACACCGACGGGGTGTGGAAATACCTGCTCGGCGTGGGTGTGGTCTCGATCGCTGCCCGTACCGAGCTGACCGAGGAGGGTGCGGTGGTCATCCGCGAGGACGTAATAGTCGATACGGTGACCGAGGGCTCGCTCACCGACGGCGTGTTGCAGACGGGGGACGTGATCAAATCGCTCACCATAAGGGGCGTGACCTATGAGGCGACCCGCAGCTTCGTCATCGTCGACGTCATGCTCAACGCCCGCGTGGGCGACACGGTGAGTGTGACGGTCGAGCGTGACGGCGAGACACTGACCGAGACCTTCACGATCACCGAGGATGACGTGACCGTCTACCGCTGAATAAGCGAAGCCCCGCAACACTCGGGTGCGGGGCTTGTATCATGGCGGTCATGCCGCCTTGATTTTCTTCGGCTTTTGGGGCTTCTTTTGCTTGGGCTCTTTGTCCTGCGAAGCCGCTTTCATGGCAATGACTGCACCGAAGAGAGCGAAGACGACGGCGATCAGCCCTGCGGCGGTCGCATCGGAAACGGGCAGGGGAGGGAGCTCTTTTTTCGGCTTCTTCTCCTCTTTTTCGGGGGCATCGGTCGTCTCTTTCGGCAGCTCGACCGATTCATCCTTTTCTTCGGGGGGCAGCTCGCTCGCCCGTTTATCTTTTTTACGAAATTTCAAATCAATCACTCCTGTTTCGGAACTGATTCCATTATAATGGAATCTGCACAAAATTGCAAGTGGTTTTGCAGTAAAATATAATAAAAAATTACGACTGCTATTGACAAAATGCCCCGAAAGGGTTATCATTAAACCAATCGGAATATATTTCAATATACAAAGTGAGGGTTTGCTGTGAAACTGACCGATCTCTCTTACCGCACCTATACCCCCGCCGAGCTTCGCCCGACAGGGTGGCTCAGACGTCAGCTTGAGATTCAGGCGGCAGGATTGTCGGGGCATCTCGACAAAATCTGGCCCGATATCCGCGATTCGAAATGGGTCGGCGGAGACAAAGAGGGCTGGGAGCGTGTCCCCTACTGGCTCGACGGCTTCATTCCGCTCGCATGGCTACTCGATGACGACGATCTCAAGGCGCGCGCGAAAAAATACGTAGACGCCATTCTCGCAGGACAGCAGGAGGACGGCTGGATCTGCCCCTGCTCGCGTGAGGAGCGAAGCAGATACGATATGTGGGCACTCTTCCTCATCTGCAAGGTGCTGGTTGTCTATCACGAATGCTCGGGCGACGAGCGCATTGAAGGGGCTCTGTCGCGCGCACTGCATAACCTCATGCTCCACATCCGCGGCAACACCATCTTCAACTGGGCATCGGCGAGATGGTTCGAGTGCCTCATCCCGATCTACTGGCTCTACGAGCGCACGGGCGAGGACTGGCTTTGCTACCTTGCGGGGATGCTCCGCGTGCAGGGCACTAACTATAGGGCGCTCTTCGAAAACTGGATGAATCAGAAGCCCCACACCGACTGGAACTACCAGACCCACGTCGTCAACCTCGCCATGGCGATCAAGTGCGAGGCGCTTGCGGGACGGCTGAACGACAGCGTTACAGCGGGCGAAGCCTTCGCCGAGGATATGCTCGACAAGCTCTTCACCTGTCACGGCATGGCGGTCGGACATTTCACGGGCGACGAGAACCTCTCGGGCGACAGCCCCATTCAGGGCAGTGAGCTTTGCGGTGTGGTCGAGGCAATGTACTCCTACGAGCAGCTCTTCTCGCTCACGGGCAATCCCGTCTGGCTCGATCGTCTCGAAAAGCTCGCCTACAACGCACTCCCTGCGACCATTTCGCCCGATATGTGGACGCACCAATACGATCAGATGACCAACCAGATCGCCTGCGTGCGCTTTGCGGGCAGACCGATCTTCGGCACGAACGGGCAGGATGCCCACCTCTTCGGGCTCGAGCCCAACTACGGCTGCTGCACCGCCAACTTCAACCAGGGCTGGCCTAAATTCGCACTGAACACCTTCATGAAGGGGAAGGACAGCATCCTCTCTGCGGCACTCGCACCTGCGAAGTTGAACACAACGGTCGACGGCGTGGTGGTCGAGCTTACCCTCGATACCCTCTATCCCTTCCGCTCTGCGGCGACCTATACGGTGAAAACCGCTTCCCCCGTGACCTTTGCGCTCGAGGTGCGCATCCCCGCATGGGCGGGAAACGCCACCCTCGACGGCAAGCAAGTCGAGTGCGGCAGGATCGCCCGCATCGAGCGCAGATGGGAAGGGGAGACTGCCATCGAGCTTGCAATGGACTTCGACTGCGTGTTCGAGGAACGTCCCTGTGACATGGCAGTGCTCCGCAGAGGACCGCTCTACTACTCGGTCTCGATCGGAGAGGAGTGGAAGATGCACGAATACGAGAGCCGCGGGGTCGAGCGAAAGTTCCCCTATTGCGACTATGAGATCTACCCGACGTCGAAGTGGAACTGGGCGTTTGCGGGCGATGAATTTACCGTTTGTGAGCAGGAGGTCGTCGATTATCCCTTCTCGTCCGAGCATCCGCCGCTGACGCTCAAGGCAAAAATGGTCGAGATCGACTGGGGAATGGAGAAGGGCTACAACGACCTGTGCGCTAAAGTGCCGCACGATCGAACGCCCCTTTCCGAGCCGACCGAGGTCACCCTAAAGCCTTACGGCTGCACCAATTTGCGCATGACCGAGATGCCCAAACTCGTATAAATGCCTGTTTTTTCGCAGAATTTGCATCAAAATCCCGACTTTTTTTGAATTTGCTATTGACAGATCGCGCTTTTTTCGCTATACTGTATCTGTTTGGAATTGTTGACAAGTCAATGTTAATAATTTGTGAACAACAGCGGTATGTTATTGACAATCGGGAATTATTTGTTAAAATGAAGGTGATAATTCTCAGACTGGGGCAGAATGTTCGCTTTTCGGACAGCGTCCCACCATGTGAATGCGGCTTTTCGGCGCGTCGTTCGATTGGCATCCGCTGTATCAAACTATGAAAAGGCAAGGTTTAGCAATGAGCTTTCAAATTCTCGGCACGGGCAGCGCTCTGCCCGTCAGAACGGTCACTAACGAAGATCTGACTAAATTTCTCGATACCAGCGACGAGTGGATCACCACCCGCACGGGCATCGGCACACGCCACATCCTCAGTGACGGCGAATCGCTTCTGACACTTGCGACCGAGGCATGCACCAAGGCACTCGAAAATGCCGAAACCGACGCCGCAGACATCGATCTGCTGATCTGCACCACCCTGCAGGGCGACTATGTATCTCCCGCACTCTCCTGCCTGATCGCAAGAGAGCTCGGTCTGGGCGAGCGCACCATCACGCTCGACACCAACATGGGCTGCTGCGGCTTTGAGTACGGTCTGTCGATCGCCAACGCATACTTCGCGGCAGGCATGGCAAAAAAGGCGATCGTCGTAGCGGCTGAAGCGCTCTCGAGATACAGCGATTGGACAGACAGAGCCACCTGCTGCCTCTTCGGAGATGCCAGCGGTGCGGCAGTCCTCTCTGCGTCGGACGATCATAAGGTCGATTTCGACCTGAGGGTCAGCGGCAACAGCGACGTGCTGAACATCGAACGCCATGGCGACAACTGTCCTTTCCATGAGGAAGCACCTGCCGGTGTACTGCACATGAAGGGGCAGGAAGTCTTCAAATTTGCCGTTTCATCGATCGTCGAGCGCATTCATGCGATCCTCGAGCGCAACGGTCTTGGCGAGGACGACGTGGAAAAATATTTTCTGCACCAAGCAAATCTGCGAATTATCAACAGCGCCGTTTCAAAGGTCGGCGTATCGCCCGAGAAATTCCCTCACAACATCGAAAAATACGGCAATACTTCTTCTGCCACGATTCCGGTGTTGCTCGATGAGGCGAACCGTGCGGGCGCACTCAAGCGAGGCGACAAGATCGTGCTCTGCGCATTCGGCGCAGGTCTTGCATCGATCGCCTGCCTGATCGAGTGGTAATGGTCGTAAGTAGCTTGTTTTGCAAGTGAAAATATTTTATTCTATTTTATTTGGAGGACATACCCATGAAAGAGAAACTGATTGCAATTATTGCAGAAAGCCTGAGCAAAGAAGTATCAGAGATCGACTGCGAAGCATCCTTTGAGGATCTTGGTCTCGATTCGCTTGACATCGCAGAGCTGGTTATGCAGATCGAAGATGAGCTGGGCGTTACCATCGAGCTCTCCGCAGAGCTGAACACCATCAACAAGCTGGTCGATTACATCGAAGCTCAGAACTAATTATTCGTTAAATTGAAAGGATTACGGCTATGATACAAAGTGTAATTTGCGATATTCTCGGAATTCAGTACCCGGTATTTCAGGGCGGTATGGCTTGGATCTCCGATGCCAATTTGACTGCTGCTGTTTCTAATGCCGGCGGACTCGGTATCATTGCCGGAATGAATTCAAACGGAGAACAGCTCCGTGCCGAGATCACCAAGGTGCGCAGCATGACCGACAAGCCCTTCGGCGTGAACGTTATGCTCATGAGCCCCTTCGTAAAGGAAGTGGCGCAGGTGGTGATCGAGGAAAAGGTGCCTGTCGTTATTACCGGTGCGGGCGACCCCTCGCCTTATATGAAGGACTGGTTGGATGCAGGCATTAAAGTGATCCCCGTGGTAGCCTCCGTAAGCTTTGCCAAGCGTGCAGAGCGCAGAGGTGCCACCGCCGTGATTGCCGAGGGCGCCGAATCGGGCGGTCATATCGGCAAGCTGCACACCATGCCGCTGGTTCCCCAGATCGTAGATGCAGTTGAAATTCCCGTGCTTGCAGCCGGCGGTATCGCCGACGGCAGAGGCATGGCAGCCGCACTGATGCTGGGTGCCTGCGGCGTGCAGATGGGCACCAAATTCCTAGTTGCTGAGGAATGCACGGTACATGAAAACTACAAGCAGCTGGTGCTGAAGGCAAAGGACATCGACACCATCACCACCGGTGAACGCTCGGGTGATGCTTGCCGTGCACTCAAGAACGGTTTTTCCAAGGATTTCCACAAGAAGGAAATGGTCGACTGCCTGCCTGCCGAAGAGCTGGCAAAGCTGGGAATCGGCGCACTCCGTCGTGCCGCCAAGGAAGGCGACGTTGAAACAGGCTCCTTCCTCTGCGGTGAAGTGGCGGGTATGGTGAATGAAAAAGCCACCTGCAAAGAAATTGTAGAAGGTATCTGCGCAGAAGCAGAAGCACTTCTGACAGGAGCGGCAAAATGGGTAAAGTAATATTTATGTTTGCCGGTCAAGGCGCACAATATCCGGGTATGGGCAAGGATCTGTATGAATCGAGCCCTGCCGCAAAAGCGGTGTTCGACATGGGCGAAGCGATTCGTCCGGGCACGCTGAAGACTTGCTTTGAGGGCAGCAAGGAAGAACTCACCCTCACCGAAAACACACAGCCCTGTCTTTTCCTGACCGACCTTGCCTGCGCCGCAGCGCTCGAAGACGCGGGCGTCAAGGCAGACGGTGCCGCAGGCTTCTCGCTCGGCGAGATCGCTGCGCTGGCATTCGCGGGCGTACTCTCTTATGAGGATGCCTTCCGTTTGGTCGTCAGACGCGGCGAGACGATGAGCGTTTGCGCATCGGAAAATCCCGGTGCAATGGCGGCGATCGTCAAGCTGTCGGATGAAAAGGTCGAGGAGCTCTGCGCAGGCTTTGACAAGGTATGGCCTGTCAATTACAACTGCCCGGGGCAGGTATCCTGTGCAGGCAGTCCCGAAGGAATCGATGCGCTCTGCGAAGCCACCAAAGCGGCAGGCGGACGCGGCATCAAGCTGGCGGTCAGCGGTGCTTTCCACACCCCCTTTATGGCAAACGCGACCGAAGCACTGCGTGATGCACTCGCGGGCATGACCGTGAATGCGCCGAAAATCCCCCTTTGGTCGAACCTCACAGGCGAGCGTTATCCCGATGACACTGCGATCATCGCCGAAAACGTGGCAAAACAGGCTTCGAACAGCGTAAGATGGGCAAAATCGCTCGTCGATATGCAGTCCGCAGGCTTCGACATCTACGTCGAGGTCGGTGCAGGCAAGACGCTCTCGGGTCTGGTAGCCAAAACGCTCAAAGACGTAACCATCGCAAACGTAGCCGACGGCGATACCCTCGCCGCTACTCTCTCGGCTTTGAAATAAATGATCACGTTGGGGCGCTGCCCCAAACCCCGGCAGGGCTCTGCCCTGCACCCGCTTAAGAATCTTCAAAAACATTCATAATAATCTGTTGAAAAAGTAATATTTAGGAGATCGCGAGCCAAGGAAGTTGGGGGAGAGTCCGATGAGGAGATCACTTCGCCAAGGCGAAGAGGGAAAACTTCGGCGCCCCAGATGGTTTCTTCCCCCTCTTGGAAGAAACGAGCTTTCTCGACACAAATATTGCGTATTTAACATCACAAAGTTTTTGAACCCAAAATCCACAGAACAGAGGAATTACTATGTTTACAGGAAGAACCGCACTGATCACCGGTGCCGCAAGAGGCATCGGCAAGGCGATCGCCCTCAAACTGGCGTCCGAGGGTGCTAACATTGTCATTTTCGACGTATTCGACGCCAATACCGCAGTCGAGACCCTCAATGAGATCGCCGCAAACGGCGTAAAGGCAAACTACTACCGTTGCGACATCACCGACAGCTCCGCAGTAGACGCCAACGTCAAGGCTGCCATCGAAGCCTTCGGCAAGATCGACATTCTCGTCAACAACGCAGGCATCACCAAGGATAAACTGATGATCCAGATGACCGAGGAGGAATTCGATGCCGTGATCAAGGTCAACCTGAAGGGCACCTTCGTGATGACCAAGGCACTCACCCGTCACATGATGCGCAACAAGTACGGCAGAATCGTCAATATGGCGTCTGTCGTCGGTCTGATGGGTAACGTCGGACAGGCAAACTACTCTGCTTCCAAGGCGGGCGTAGTGGCACTGACCAAGACCACCGCAAAGGAATTTGCCACCAAGGGCATCACCTGCAACGCAGTAGCCCCCGGCTTTATCGCAACCGGAATGACCGCAATTCTCTCGGATGCGGCTAAGGAAGCAATGATGTCTCAGGTACCCGTCAAGCGCGTTGGCACACCCGACGACGTGGCAAATGCAGTTGCTTTCCTCGCAAGCGAAGCTTCTTCTTACATCACCGGTGAGGTTATCCAGGTCACCGGCGGCATGAATATGTGAGCGCGAACGCCCGAAATACGATCGAATTTGAATGACTGGTTGCGTTCGCGGCGACATTTTGAAAATGCTTCGCATTTTCAAAAAGTCCGCGGAGTTTGTGAACGAATCAGCGAAGCATAGCCGAAATTGGCGCAGCAAATCAAGTGTACCCTAAATAATCCAACAGAAAATGGAGCAAACTATGGCAAGAGTTGTAATTACAGGTGTAGGCGTCATTTCCCCTGTGGGCAATGACAAGAACACCTTCTGGGATAGTCTGGCAAACGGCAAAAGCGGTATCGGCGAGATTACTCGCTTTGACACCACCGATTACAAGGTCAAACTGGCTGCAGAAGTAAAGGGCTTTGATCCCAAGATGCTCTACGAAAGAGCGGCTGACGTACGCCGTGCCGATCCCTTTACCCATTACGCGATCGCGGCTTCCGATGAAGCGATCCGTGACAGTGGCATTCTCGAAAGCGGCATCGACCCCTTCCGTTTCGGCGTTTACGTCGGCTCGGGTATCGGCGGTATGCAGACCTTCGTGACCGAAACGCTGGCACTCGATCAGAAGGGTCCGACTAGAGTTTCCCCTCTGTTCGTCCCCAAGATGATCTCGAATATGGCGGCAGGCATGATCGCCATTCGCCATAACTGCAAGGGTCCCACCCTGCCCGTAGTGACCGCTTGTGCGACCTCCGCACACGCCCTCGGCGAAGCATACAGAGCGATCAAGCACGGCTATGCCGATGCGATCATTGCAGGCGGTGCGGAAAGCGCCATCGAGCCCCTCGCCATCGCAGGCTTTACCAACTGCAAGGCGCTCCATGAGGGCACTGATCCGAATGCGGCTTCCATCCCCTTTGACGCACGCAGAAGCGGCTTCGTCATGGGTGACGGCTCGGGTATCCTCGTCCTCGAGGAATACGAGCGTGCAGTCGCAAGAGGTGCACACATCTACGCAGAGATCGTCGGCTACGGCAACACCTGCGACGCTTACCACATGACCTCTCCCGCACCCGATGCCGAAGGTGCGATCGCGGCGATCAAGATGGCGGTCGATGAAGCAGGCGTCAAGGGCGGCGAGGTGATCTACGTTAATGCGCACGGTACTTCCACTCATCTCAATGACAAGACCGAGACCATCGCATTCAAGAGCGTCTTCGGCGAAAATGCATACAAACTGCACATCAGCTCGACCAAGTCGATGACCGGTCATATGCTCGGTGCAACGGGTGCGATCGAGGCGATCGCCTCTGCAATGGCGCTCGAAAACGGCATCGTGCCTCCCACCATCAACTACAAGGAAGCCGATCCCGAGTGCGACCTCAACTACACTCCGAACACCGCAGTCAAAGCCGACCTCGAGTATGCCATCTCGACCAACCTCGGTTTTGGCGGACACAATGCTTGTCTCGTGCTGAAAAAAGCATAATATTAGAAGGTTTTTCGATATGAATACCGAAGAAAAGATCAATCGCGCGGTCGAACTGTTTCAGTCGCTCGGACTGAGTGAGATCACGCTCAAAGACGGTGATTTTGCCATCGAACTCAAGCGTTCGTCGGCTTCGTCGCAGTTGGGTACACCTGCAGCTGCGCCTGCGGCGGCAGGTGTACCTCAGACAGCGCCTACTGCTCAAACGCTGCCTTCGCCTGCACCTGCGATCGCTCCCGTGGCTGCCGCTGACGGTGTGACAGTGAAAGCCCCCATGCTCGGTGTCTTCTATGCGGCGTCCGCGCCCGATGCCGAACCCTTCGTGAAGGTGGGCGACCGTGTGAAAAAGGGTGACATTCTCTGCATCATCGAGGCAATGAAGATGATGAACGAGATCACCGCCGAGGCAGACGGTACAGTCGCCGAGATCAAAGCGGAAAACGGAAAGATCGTCGAATTCGGGCAGGTTCTTTTCCTGCTGAATTGACGCAAAATACAGTAAATTTCCCCAAAGAAAGGATGAGATCCCATGAATTTGGATGAAATCAAGACCATACTCCCTCACCGCGAGCCCATGCTGCTCGTTGAAGAGGCTAACCTCAACGAAGACGGCTCTTCGACCGGTTTTTACACCGTAAAGGGCACTGAATATTTCGTACAGGGACATTTCCCGGGCAATCCGATCGTTCCCGGCGTTATCCTCTGCGAGATGGCTGCGCAGTCTGCTTGCATTCTCTTCGTAGGTGAAATGTCAGGGAAGACCCCCGTTTACACGGGCATCAACAACGTCAAGTTCAGACAGCAGGTCAAACCGGGCGACACCGTGCGCTTCGACTGCAAGATCGTGAAGCAGAAAGCGCCTTTCTTCTGGATCGAGGGCGTTGCGTCTGTGAACGGCAAAAAAGTGATGAGCGGCGAGTTCTCTTTCGCTGTCGTTTAATCTATACGCATACATCAACAGGGGACTTTTTCAAAAAGTCCCCTGTTGTAGCAGGGGCTCTGCCCCTGCACCCCGCCAAGGGCTCTGTCCTTGGAACCCGGCAGAAACCTTTTTGAAAAGAAGGTCATCACTTGGGCTTCGCCCAAGTGGGCACCTCCCAAAGCTTTAATAAGCGCGGCAAATACTTGACGTGCACGATATGGCAGTAATGCGATATGAAACTACCTGCAGGACGAGTATTCGTCCTGCTTAAGAAAGTTCTTTGCGTCGCTTTCTTTCAAGAAAGCGACCGGAGTTTGAGGCGGAGCCTCAAATATGATGAAAAGTGAGCCAATCCTATGTTTTCTAAAATTCTGATCGCCAACCGCGGTGAGATCGCCGTACGCATCATCCGTGCCTGCCGCGAGATGGGCATCAAGACCGTAGCGGTCTACTCGGATGCCGACGCAGACGCGCTCCACGCATCGCTCGCCGACGAAGCCTACTGCATCGGTTCTGCACCCGTCGGTACAAGTTACCTCAACATGAACGCCATCATCACGGTGGCAAAGCATCGCGGCGTCGAAGCCATCCACCCCGGCTACGGGCTGCTCTCGGAGAATACCGAGTTTGCAGGGCTCTGCGAGGCGCACGGGATCACCTTCATCGGTCCGTCCGCCGAGACGATTGCCCTCATGGGCGACAAGGACGAAGCACGCAAGACCATGAAGGTGGCGGGCGTGCCGATCATTGAGGGCAGTGAGATCATCGAAACGACCGAGCAGGCGAAGCAGATTGCCGCAGAGGTCGGCTATCCCATCCTGCTCAAAGCCCGTTCGGGAGGCGGCGGCAGAGGCATTCGCCTTATCAGCAGCGAAGACGAGATCGAAAACGCCTACATCAGCGCGACCACCGAGGCACAGGCTGCCTTCGGCGACGGCGCTGTCTACATCGAAAAGTACCTCTGCCCCGTCAAGCACGTCGAGGTGCAGATCGTCAGCGATGCCTACGGCAAGACGGTCGTGCTCGGCGACCGCGACTGCTCGGTTCAACGCAAGAATCAGAAGCTCATCGAGGAATGCCCCGCACCGAGCCTGCCCGAAGAGACCAGACAGGCGATGTACGATGCCGCACGCAAGGCGGCGAGTGCAGTCGGCTACTGCACGGTCGGCACGATCGAGTTCTTGCTGGCGGCTGACGGAAAATTCTACTTCATGGAGATGAACACCCGCCTGCAGGTCGAGCATTCGGTCACCGAGATGGTCTCGGGCATCGACATCGTCAAATGGCAGATCCGCACGGCGGCAGGCATCGAGCTTTCCTTTGACGAGGGCGACGTTAACTTTGCGGGTCACGCCATCGAGTGCCGCATCTGCGCAGAGCATCCCTTCAAATTCACCCCCGGTGCAGGGGAGATCACCTTCCTGCATCTGCCGGGCGGTCCGAACGTCCGCTTCGACACAGCGGTCTACCAGAATTACGTCATCCCGCCCTTCTACGACAGTCTGATCGGAAAGCTGATCGTCTATGCCAGGACCCGCGAGGAAGCGATCAAGAAGATGAACAGCGCCCTCTCCGAGCTCATCATAGAGGGGATCGTGCAGAACAGTGAGCTTTACCTTGCCCTGCTTGCTGAGGCGAAATTTGCCGACGGCAGCTATACCACGCAGTTCCTAAGTGAGGGAGGTTATATCTCGTAATGAATCTGAAATCACTCTTCAAGCCGATCAAAAACGAGCTTGAAGCCCCCACTTCGCCCAATGAGGCGATGCCGGGCGAAACGCATACCTGCCGCAAGTGCCAGTCGGTGCTGCAAAAGAAGGAACTGCGCGCGAATTTCTATATTTGCCCCTATTGCGGCTACTACGTCAAGCTCAGCGCGCGCACCCGAATCCGCCTGCTCTCCGATTTCGGCTCGTTCGTCGAGCAGGATGCGGGCGTAAAATCCTATAACCGCATCAATTTTCCCGATTATGAAGAAAAGCTCGCCAAAGCCACGGCATCGAGCGGCGAGAGTGAAGGGGTCATCTGCGGCAGAGCTACGGTCGGCGGCTATCCCTGCTGTATTTTTGCAATGGATCCCAAATTCATGTCGGGTTCGATGGGCGCAGTCGTCGGCGATAAGCTGGCGCGGCTCTTTGAATACGCCACCGAGCATCACCTGCCCGTGATCGGCACGACGACATCGGGCGGTGCACGGATGCAGGAGGGCGTCGTTTCGCTCATGCAGATGGCGAAGGTCTCAGGCGCGGTCAAGCGCCACAGCGATGCGGGCAATCTCTATGCGGTGCTTCTCACCGATCCCACCACGGGCGGTGTGTCGGCGAGCTTTGCCATGCTCGGCGACTTCATCGTCGGCGAGCCTGGCGCACTGGTTGCTTTCGCAGGCCCGCGCGTCATCGAGCAGACCATCCGAAAAAAGCTCCCCGAGGGCTTCCAGCGCACCGAATTCCTGCTCGAACACGGTTTTTTGGACGCAATCGTGCCGAGAAACGGGCAAAAACAGTATTTCACGACCCTCTTGAAGCTCCACTCAAACGGGAAGGAGGTGCGCTCATGACGGCATACGAAAAGGTGACTCGTGCACGCGGCAAGGATCGGCCTACCGCCTGCGACTATATCGACGCGCTCTTCACCGATTTTTTAGAGATGCACGGCGATCGTCACGTCGGAGATGACGCGGCGATCGTGGCAGGCATCGCACTGCTTGGCGACCGCCCCGTGACGATCATCGGCATCGAAAAAGGACACGATACCGCCGATAAAGTGAAGCGCAACTTCGGTCAGGCATACCCCGAAGGCTACCGCAAGGCACTGCGACAGATGAAGCTAGCCGAAAAGTTCGGCAGACCCGTGATCTGCCTGGTCGACACCGCAGGTGCATTCTGCGGCATCGATGGCGAGGAGCGAGGTCAGGCGCAGGCGATCGCCGAGAACCTCTACGAAATGATGACCCTCAAAGTGCCCGTCCTCTCGATCATCATCGGCGAGGGCGGAAGCGGCGGTGCGCTCGCACTCGCAGTCGCCGACGAGGTGTGGATGCTCGAAAACGCCTACTATTCGGTCGTCACCCCCGAGGGCTGTGCCAGCATCCTCTGGAAGGATGCCGCACGCGCCGACAAAGCGGCTGAAAGCCTGAAGCTCGACGCCGAGAGCCTCGAAAAGCTCGAGGTCATCGAACGCATTCTGCGCGAACCCGAGCAGTTTGCCGACCCCGACAGCCGAAGCGTCTTTTTTGCCACCCTTCGCGGGCAGATCAGCGAAAAGCTCCGCGAGCTGAGCGACCAATCGACCGAAGCGCTGCTCGATGCACGCTACGAGAAGTTCCGCAAGATCGGAAAGATCGATTGACATGACCTGCTATATCATTTGTGCCATGCCGCCCCACGGCGAGCGCTTCACCAAGTGCGAAGGCGACCTTGTGATCGCCGCTGATGCGGGGATGCGCTATGCCCCCGACTACGGGCTCACGCCCGATCTGGCGGTCGGCGACTTTGATTCACTCGGCTGCACGCCCGAGGGCATCGAAGTGGTGCGACACCCGATCGAAAAGGACGATACCGACCTCATGCTTGCCGTCAAGATCGGGCTTGCACGCGGCTACCGAAGATTCTGCATCCTCGGTGCGGTCGGGGGCAGAGCCGATCACGCCTTTGCCGCATATCAGACGCTTGGCTACATCGATGCGCATTCCGCTGTCGGATATCTCTACGGCGACGGCATGGCGGTCACCCTCCTCTCGGCAGATGAACGTCCGAGCGAGATCGTGCTGTCTGCACCAGGCGACCGCCTGCTCTCGGTCTTTGCGATCGGCGGCGATGCGGTCGGTGTTACGCTTGAGGGCGTACACTATCCTCTGCAAAACGCCACCCTCACGCCGACCTTTCCGCTCGGTGTGAGCAATGAGGTCACCGCAGATTCGGCTGTCGTCAGGCTCGAACGGGGCAGACTGCTCCTCTTTTGGCGTGCATCGCCCGAGCGCATCGCTCAAATGCTGAAATAATCAACGTGTTTTGGGAAAGGAGAGCCCTCATGATTGAATGGATTACAGCCAATATCGCCAACATCGTCGTAATGCTCATTATAGCAGCCATCGTGACCGCGATCATAGTCAAGATGGTCAGAGACAAGCGACAAGGGAAGTCCTCCTGCGGCTGCGGCTGCGGAGGCTGTGCCTCGAGCGAATCCTGCCGCTCGAAAAAGAAATAAGCAGGGGATTCGGGCGGGGGTCGGCGCCGGGCCCCCGCGGGGGGGGCAATTTT
>CAYRQA010000025.1:0-17333 GCA_964426285.1 uncultured Lachnospiraceae bacterium
GGTCAGATACATCTGCATCGACGGCACCAAGGGCTACGCGATCGTCGAAGGCAGTGAAGCATACGAGGTGGAGTTCGAATACCGCGACGGTGAAATCAGCCAGCTCATTTGCTCCTGCTTCTGCAGCTACAACTGCAAGCACGAATTCGCAGCCATGCTGCAGCTGAAGGAAACACTGGAGCTGATCAGCAAGCATTACGCAGATGAATATGAGCGCACCGAATACTTCGCAGCAGTGAACAAGGGTACGCTGTTCGCTTTCGCCATCGACGGCAAGGAGACCGGCACCTTCACTCTGTAATCACAGGAGGAAGACATTATGCCAGACATGGACGATTTCCATGCATTCAAAAGCACCAGCGGTGGATCGGGCGGCAACAGCGGCGGTGGCGGTAAGGGCTTCGGCTGCGGTTGGGTCGTCATCGTGATCGTGCTTTTGATGCTAATATTCTTCATCGCAGACGGCGCAAGCTGGGATGCAATCGACACACTACTGGGATTAGGATTCCTCGCGTTCCTGTTCTTCCGATGGATATCCACATAAGAAGGCGGCGGTCAATGGTGTACTTTAAGAGTTTTTTTCCTTCCAGCAAGTAGGGCGTTGTACATTTTGGTGTTTTTTCAATGAAGCGTTCCCTTCAGGAACATGAAGACGCTTCGCTAATGAAGCAGCCTTCGGCTATGAAGTGTTGCTTCGCAACATTAAGGAACGCTTCGCTTCATAAATTCGCGAAGCGAATTTGCTTCATGCAAGCCGAAGGCTTGCGCTTCATATCGGCGTCAGCCGATACTTCATTGCGAAGCAATACACGCACCCATCACGGGTGCATTTCTTTTTTTGAAAAAATCTCCACAATAACAAAACCGAAACACTTCGTAAAACAATCGCAAACACCGATGGTGTATAATGGGCTCACAAATGAGGAAACACCCCGAATAAATCAAAGCATCAAAAGGAGATTACACAATATGGAAAACTACGTAAAGACACAGGCAGAAATCAACGCAGAAATCAAGGAGCTCAACGAGCAGTTCGCTACCTTCCTCCACACCAAGGGCATCAGCGCAAAGTTCAAGCTTGCATTCGACAATATGGGCGAGAGCATGGAAGCACAGCACGCGGCAGATAAGGCAAGCTTCGAGGCAGTCAAGGCTCAGTCGGCTGAGGAGAATAAGGACTTCGTCGAATTCCTGCACACCAAGGGCTTTAAGGCAAAGGTCAACCTCGTCATCGAGAACATCAAGAAGGGCGCCGCTGAAGCGTCCGCCAATACCGCCGCTCAGATCGCGCAGGCAAAGACCGCACCTGTGCAGATGGGCACCGCTTACACCGCAGATCAGCTTTCGGCAGAGTTCAACGCCTTCCTGAAGGCAAAGGGGCTCGACGGCAAGTACACCGTAGTCGTCACAGAGGAATAATCGATTTAATATTTCGTAAACATTTCGCTAACCTTTCGTTAGCAACTGTGCAGTAAAATGAGCTCATCAAGTGAAGAGAATGAAAGAGGTAACAGAAGATGAACAGAAACGATCAGGATTTTATCGTACAGAAGATCCGCACGCAGTATATGGAAAAGCAGAGCACCGAGCTTGATGAGCTCCGCGCACTCGACACCAAGGTCAAGCGTCCCGCAAATGTGTTCGCATACATCTTCGGCTCGGTCAGTGCCATCATCATGGGCGCAGGCATGAGCCTTGTCATGACCGATATCGGTCAGACGCTCGGTCTGGGTGACGCCATGATCCCCGGCATCGCGATCGGCGTGGTCGGTCTGGCGCTGGCGCTTGTCAACTACCCCATCTACAAGGGCATCCTGAACAGCCGCAAGCAGAAATACGCAGATTGGATCATTAAGCTGAGCGAAAAGCTCATGAATAAGTAAACATTCAGTGATATGCAAATAAAGCGAGGAAAAACCTCGCTTTTGTTTGCATTTTTTGAAGAATGGTAAAATCGAAACAAAACTTTAACATTTGTGTGCTATACTGAATAAAAATAGGCAGATTGCCCCCGGCGGAGGATTCTATGTTTAAAATATTGGTAGTCGAGGACGACAGAGACCTGAACAGATCGGTCTGCTCCTTTCTGAATCAGAGCGGGTACGAGGCGACCGGCTGTCTCTCGGCAGACGAAGCGTACGACGCGATGTACGAGAATATGTTCGATCTGATCATTTCGGACATCATGATGCCCGGCGTGGACGGCTTTGAGTTTGCCAAGGCAGTGCGTGCGCTCAACGAGGAGATCCCCATCCTCTTTATGACCGCACGCGATGATTTTGCCGCCAAGCAGAGGGGTTATCGCATCGGCGTCGACGATTACATGGTCAAGCCGATCGACCTCGACGAGCTTTTCCTGCGCGTCGGCGCACTCCTGCGCCGTGCCAAGATCGCATCGAGCCGCACGCTGACCGTCGGCAGCTTTAAAATGGACATGGATGAGCATACCGCATACCTCGGCGACGAGGAGATCAACCTCACCAACCGCGAGTTCAGTCTGCTCTACAAGCTGCTCTCTTACCCGAAGAAGACCTTCACCCGCACTCAGCTCATGGATGAGTTCTGGGATGCCGATACCGCATCTGGTCCCCGCACCGTCGACGTCTACATGACCAAACTGCGCGGCAAGCTCGCCGAATGCAAGGATTTCGAGATCGTGACCGTGCACGGGCTGGGCTACAAGGCGGTGATCAAGTGAGCGGTCGAAAGAACCAAACTGTCCTGTCGGCGATCTTTCGCGGTCTGCGTACTTTCTTGCTTTTCTTCGGATTGGTTGCCTTCGTGACGACCTGCACGATGCTCCTTTCCTTTAATTTGATCGAACTGACCGAAGAACAGGTTCGTGCATTTGCACCGGGCGTCTTCTATAACACCTTCATTTTGGCGGCACTCTTCACACTCGTCGATATGCTCCGCAGAAAATGGACGGTCGAGCGCCCCGCCAAGGAGATCCAGAAGGGACTGAACGCCCTCATGAAGGGCGATTACAGTGCACGCATCGAGCTGTCTCATCGCATCGACCGCGAAAATCGCTTCGGTGAGATCGCTGAGGACATCAATCTGCTGGCAGCTGAGCTGTCGGGGGTCGAAACGCTGCGCACCGATTTTATCGCCAACGTCTCGCACGAGATGAAGACGCCGCTTGCCGTCATGCAGAATTACGGAACGATGCTGCAGGCGCCCGACCTGTCCGATCGGAAGCGCATCGAGTATGCCAAGGCAGTGACCGACGGCTCGCGTCGGCTTGCCGATCTGATGACCAACATTTTGAAGCTCAATCGGCTTGAAAATCAGCAGATCTACCCCGAAGCACATGAATACGACCTCGGCGAACAGCTCTGCGAGAGCCTGCTGGCGTATGAGAACGTGTGGGAGCGCTCGGAGATCGAGATCGAGACCGATATCGCCGAAAATATCACAGTCAAAGCCGACGGCGAACTGCTCATGCTCGTCTGGAACAACCTTTTCTCGAACGCCTTCAAATTCACCGACCGCGGCGGCAAGGTGAGCGTCTCGCTCGAAGCCGATGACCGCTATGCCGTCGTCAAGGTCGCCGATACCGGCTGCGGAATGTCGCCCGAGGTCGGCGCGCACATCTTTGAAAAGTTTTACCAGGGGGACAGCTCCCATGCCACACAGGGCAACGGGCTCGGATTGGCGCTCGTCAAACGCGTGGTCGATATCATGCACGGCGAGATCCATGTGGAGAGCGCAAAGGGCGTGGGGAGCACCTTTACGGTTAAGATTCGGAGACAACTATGAAAGACTGGAAGAAAATCGGCAAAAAGCTGTTGCTTATTCCCCTTTGGCTGATGATACTGTTGACCCTCATCAGTGCCGCCGCCCTTGTGCTCGTCTTTGTGAAGGGCTGGGAGGAAAAGCTGATCGCCTACGTCGTTTACGTGCTGGCATTTTACACGCTGACGACCGTTACTCTTTTCTGCGTGCGGACCTTGCCGGGATATTGCAAGGCGCTTAAGCGAAAATTCTATGAAAACCCGTACGGCAACCGCTACATGACCGATCTCGGCTATAAAGTGCGGGTGTCGCTCTATATTTCACTCGGGATCAACTTTTTCTATTCGGTCTTCAAGCTGATCTCTGCGTTCATCTACTCCTCCTTTTGGTGGGGGGCGATCGCCGTTTATTACATCGTTTTGGCGGGGATCCGCTTTCTGCTGCTTCGCTATATGCGCTCGGACGATCAGCACATCCTCTCGGACTGGAAATGGTATCGGCTGTGCGGCGTCTTCATGGTGCTCATCAACCTCTCGCTGAGCGGCATCATCTTCCAGATGGTCTGGCAGAACAGGGCAAACACCTACCACGAGATCATCCTCATCGCGATGGCGGCATACACCTTCTATACCGTTACCATGTCGATCATTGACCTTGTGAGATACCACAACAACAAGAGCCCTGCGCTGTCTGCGGCGAAGGCAATCCGTTTTGCGGCGGCGCTGGTATCACTGCTCTCGCTTGAGACGGCAATGATTGCACACTACGGCGAGAGCGACTTCTTCCGTCAGGTCATGGTCGGGCTGACGGGTGCGGGCGTCTGCCTTATCGTGCTCGGAATGTCGGTTTATATGATCGTGAGGGCGGGCAGAGAGATCAATGCGCTGCAAAATAACAATTCCGAAACATAATAGTAGTGTTTTGACAATATCGATCGGTTATGATAAGTGCGTAACCGACAAGGAGATGCATAGTCATGGAAAACAAGAAGAAAAATGAAGTATTCAGCTATACTTATTCAGCAAAGGAACAGGATGAGGTCAAGCGCATCCGCGCAAAATACCTGCCTGGAGAGGCAGACAAGATGGGGCAGCTCAGACGGCTCGATCACAGTGTAACGCAAAAGAGCACGGCATGGTCGCTTGCGATCGGCATCATCGGCACGTTGCTCATGGGCATCGGAATGTGCTGCGCGATGGTTTGGCAGGGTGTGTGGTTTATCCCGGGCATCGTCATCGGTGTGGCGGGGATCGCCGTTGCATCGCTCGCATATCCGCTCTATATCCGTATCACCAAGCAGGAGCGGGAGAAGATCGCGCCCGAGATCATACGGCTCACTGACGAACTCATGAAATAAATATCGAAACAGGCTTCCGGGAATTGACAGAAGCCTGTTTTTTTGGTATAATGTACGAAAATCACACCAATGAAAGCGAAGGGATCACATCATGAGACGCGATGCAATTAAACATTTAGCCCTGTCCGCCATGTTTTTGGCGATCGGATTCGTGTTGCCCTTCCTAACGGGGCAGATACAGGTCATCGGCAATATGTTGCTCCCGATGCACATTCCCGTCCTGCTTTGCGGACTGCTCTGCGGTTGGCAGTACGGCGGAGCGATCGGCTTCGTCCTGCCGATTCTGCGCTCGGTGATCCTCGGGATGCCGCCGCTTTATCCTATCGCGCTGGCAATGGCGTTTGAGCTGGCGGCATACGGGCTGCTCGCGGGGCTCTTCTATCGCCGTTCGAAGTGGCAGTGCATCCGCTCGCTTTACCGAAGCCTGATCTTCGCCATGCTCGGCGGGCGCATCGTCTGGGGCGGTGCGATGACCGTGCTCATGGGCGTGCAGGGCGGCGCATTTACCCTCGGCGCATTCTGGTCGGGCGCAGTGCTCAATGCCATCCCCGGTATCATCCTGCAGCTCATTCTCATCCCTGCCGTTATGGTGGCGCTCGATAAGACCAAGATCGTGCGGTTTTCGAAGCATCATTCGCATAAATCGTGCAAATCACGGGAAGGGAACGCCGAATGAGCAGTTTTTCGCAGAATCTCGCACTGCTGACCGATGCGATCCTCGAAAAAGCCGAAACGAAGGAACGCATTATCGTCGCCCTCGACGGGCGCTGTGCGTCGGGCAAATCGACGCTGGCGGCATCGCTTGCCGAGCGGCTCTCCTGTACCCTTGTTCACATGGACGATTTCTTCCTCCGTCCCGAACAGCGCACTCCCGAACGATTGGCGACAGCGGGCGAGAATATCGATCACGAGCGTTTTTTTAAAGAGGTGCTCGCTCCGCTCGCACAGGAAGAGGGCTTGGTCTATCGCCCGTGGGACTGCGGAGCGCAGGCTTTCGGCGAGCCGATCATAGTTGAGCCGAAGCCGATCACCTTCGTCGAAGGTTCGTATGCATGCCACCCCGCGCTGTGGGATTATTACGATCTGCGCGTTTTTCTGACGGTCGAGCCCGACACACAGATTTCCCGCATTGCCGAGCGGAACGGCGAGGAAGGGATCGAAGCCTTCCGAAACAAGTGGATCCCGCTCGAGGAAAGTTATTTCGATGCCTATCGCATCGCGCAAAGGGTTGATCTGCTGCTCAGTAATGAATAATGAGTTAAGATATTGTTGACTAAGTTGTTTTAGAACCGAGGGGAGGGGAAAACCATCTCAAACGCCGAAGTTTTCCCCCTCTCCTCGGGCTCCCCCCCTTCCTTGGCTCGCGCTTTTCTGAATTCATAGCTAAACCCAAAGCACGCCGAATGAAGCGAACTTCATTCGGCGTGCTTTTGTTTGTTGGGGATAATAACCGTCGGCGGTTATTCGATCGGCTTGTCAGGGTCTTCGACCTTGATATCGCCATCTTCTATCCCGAAAAATTCGTTGACCATTTGCTCGACTGCGGCATAGGTTTCCTTGCTGAGGGTGACGATGGTCTGGTTGGAGTAGCTCTTCGCATAGTCGTCGAGATGAACGTCAAGGTGGATGTTGAAATAGTACGCGGTGTCCTCTGCGGAGGCATCGTTGTTCAGAATATATTCGACGATTTCGCGAATTTCGGCGATCTCCTCGGCGGTGTATTTCGAATAAGCGTTATAGTTGTCGTAATAGAAGCCGACCGACTGATCAAATTCCAACGAGAAGGCGTTCATCTTATACGATTCGAGCATATTCATGGTCTCGCGAAGGTTATCGGGACCGAAGGTTTGATAATAACTGTATTCGGGATCGCCCTCGCTCTCGCTGTTGTTGATGAGCGACACGTAGAGCTCACAGGTCTTGGGGAAGAGGTCTGTGCGGAGGGGGTAGTCGGATTGGAAGGTCTGCGTGCCGACCGTGCCCGATACCGCAAGGGTGGTGAGGGTGGTGTAGGAGGGCAGGGAGGAACTGTCGTCGGTCCATTCCTCGGTGACCCATACGTCGCCGTAGAAAGAGGAGTTCATATTGCCACTCGACTTGTATTCGATCTTTTGTTCGTCGGTGAGGCTGTTGTACTCCTCGAGCAGCGATTTCCAGAGCTTCTCGCGGTCGGCATCGGAATAGATATAAGTTCTGCCGTAGGTGGTGATGTACTGCACCTCGCTGTCGGTGGGCATCTCGATCAGCGCAGCCGAATAATCGTCCGATTCAAGGAAGAGCTCGCTGAGACGGTTGTAGTCCTTCATCGACATGCGAAGCTTTCTGCCGCAGACCTTACCTGACTTGTCGGTGATTTTCACAAGACGGAAGAAAAACTCGTAGTCTTCGTAGTTCTCTTTGTCGTAATAGTGGCGATCGTCGTAGCCATAGAGGGTGTCGTTTTTGGTGCGTTCGATCGTGTCGGCAAGCGAAGCGGAGATGATCTCAAACGCTTCGGGGGTGTCGATCTCGATCTCGCGCGTTTTGATCTCCTCGTAGGTGCTGGTATAGTAGTACATCGTCATCGGGTCGGCGATCTCACCGATCGAGCTCAGTTCGTCGGCGGCAGGCGAATAGCTCAGGGTGAGCGCCTTTGTCAGCTCTGCAGAGCCGACAAAGACCAGACAGCCTGCGACCAGCACGCCGAGGAAGGGGATCGCCTTGGTGAGATTTTTGAAGCGCTTGGTGGTGATCAGCTCGTACATGAAGTAGACGAGCAGTGTGACAACGACAAGGACAAGGAAGATCGAGAAATCTTCATTGAAATAGATCATCATCACGGCAAAGAGTGCAAAGGGAAGGGATACTGCACAGCGGTAGATGTGCTGAAGCAGGTTGTTGGGAGCGCTCTTGGATGCCATTTCGCTTTTGCGGAACATATAGATGAGGCAGCCGACGACGAGCAGAAGGAGGGTGACGATGACCGTGTAGACGATCATAGGGGCGTTGCTGAAGAGGACACTTTCGTCATAGCCCATCATCAAAACTTCGAAGACTGCGAGCGGCAGGCTGAACTCGGGCTGCAGTAAGCGGGCGGGGGTGAGCGGGACGTAGAGCAGGGGGACGATCTCGCCGAGGAGGGTGATGAAGAGGAGACCGACGACAGGCACGAAGCAGAGCATCAGAATGACGATGAGCAGGTTGGAGATCGAGGTGCCCGTGAGGGTCATGGCAACGGCTGTGGTGGCTGCGATGGTAGCGCCGAGCAGGAAGCAGATGCCGAGATTGATGAAGGGAATGCTCAGAGCGACCGAAGTGCCGGGATGGATCCAGAAGAAGAAGGCGGTGAAGGCGATCGAGAGCAGAGAAGCGAGCGCCAGCCAGCTGAGAACTGCCGACATGAAGGAAACGTAGACGCAGGAGCGCTTAAAGGGGATGGCATGGTAGAAGTCCGATTCCGAGCGCTTGTTCAGATAGGAGAACGTATTGAGCACGAGGATGATCGAAGCGGGGATCATGATGAGCAGTGCGGGGATGCAGAATTCCATTGCCGATACGGTGTTGTTGCTTCTGTACTCTTCGGGGGTGGAATACCAGTTGAGCATCATAATGAAGGGGATCAATGCAGAGATAATGGTCGAAATGGCGGTGAAGGCAATGCCGACCGCGCGGGTCTTTTTGACGCCTTCCCAGTAGAGCTTGGGGCTGAAGAATGATTTCATGGTCGCTCCTCCTTACAGTAGAATATCCTTGAAAGCGTAGCCGAGCGCTTCCATTTCGTAGATGAAGACCTCTTCGAGCGAAAGAGGCAGGAAGTCGATCAGAACGGGGTTCATGGCGTTCAGCTTGACGGCGGCTGCGTCCTTGTCGCCGCGGGCGATGAAGGATGCGACCGAGCCCATCTGCGTGTAGCTGAGCATTTCGATGCCCTCGAACTTCTCCTTGTCGTAATGCTCGTGGAAGCCGACCTGCACCTTGAAGAGGGATGTCTTGAGGTTCTGGATGTCGCTCTCGAAGACGATGCCGCCCTTGTGGAGCAGTGCGAGCTGGTCACAGCTGTCCTCGAGCTCGCGCAGTGAGTGAGATGTGATGATGGTGGTCGTCTTGCGCTCCATAACGTCGTTGTAGATGACCTGCTTGACGAGGTTTCGCATGACGGGCACGAAGCAGAGCATCAGAATGACGATGAGCAGGTTGGAGATCGAGGTGCCCGTGAGGGTCATGGCAACGGCTGTGGTGGCTGCGATGGTAGCGCCGAGCAGGAAGCAGATGCCGAGATTGATGAAGGGAATGCTCAGAGCGACCGAAGTGCCGGGATGGATCCAGAAGAAGAAGGCGGTGAAGGCGATCGAGAGCAGAGAAGCGAGCGCCAGCCAGCTGAGAACTGCCGACATGAAGGAAACGTAGACGCAGGAGCGCTTAAAGGGGATGGCATGGTAGAAGTCCGATTCCGAGCGCTTGTTCAGATAGGAGAACGTATTGAGCACGAGGATGATCGAAGCGGGGATCATGATGAGCAGTGCGGGGATGCAGAATTCCATTGCCGATACGGTGTTGTTGCTTCTGTACTCTTCGGGGGTGGAATACCAGTTGAGCATCATAATGAAGGGGATCAATGCAGAGATAATGGTCGAAATGGCGGTGAAGGCAATGCCGACCGCGCGGGTCTTTTTGACGCCTTCCCAGTAGAGCTTGGGGCTGAAGAATGATTTCATGGTCGCTCCTCCTTACAGTAGAATATCCTTGAAAGCGTAGCCGAGCGCTTCCATTTCGTAGATGAAGACCTCTTCGAGCGAAAGAGGCAGGAAGTCGATCAGAACGGGGTTCATGGCGTTCAGCTTGACGGCGGCTGCGTCCTTGTCGCCGCGGGCGATGAAGGATGCGACCGAGCCCATCTGCGTGTAGCTGAGCATTTCGATGCCCTCGAACTTCTCCTTGTCGTAATGCTCGTGGAAGCCGACCTGCACCTTGAAGAGGGATGTCTTGAGGTTCTGGATGTCGCTCTCGAAGACGATGCCGCCCTTGTGGAGCAGTGCGAGCTGGTCACAGCTGTCCTCGAGCTCGCGCAGTGAGTGAGATGTGATGATGGTGGTCGTCTTGCGCTCCATAACGTCGTTGTAGATGACCTGCTTGACGAGGTTTCGCATGACGGGGTCGAGCCCGTCGAAGGTCTCGTCGAAGAAGAGGTACTGCGGCATGGTCGAGAGGGCGAGAATGGTCGCCGCCTGACGGCGCATACCCTTCGAGAAGGTGTTTAAATTGGCTTTGGGGTTTAATTTGAAGGTTGCGGTGAGATTTTTGTAGCGCTCGAAGCTGAAGTCGGGGTAGAGCGCTTTATAGAAATGCGCCATGCGGTCCATGTTCGACTGGGGCAGGAAGTAGAGGTCGTCGGGAACGTAGACGATCTTCTGCTTGGCTTCGGGGTTCTCCCATACGGGCGCGCCGTCGATGGTGATGTTACCCGATTCAGGCTTGTAAACGCCCGAGATGAGCCGCAGGAAGGTCGATTTACCTGCGCCGTTGCTGCCGACCAGCCCGTAGATACAGCTGTCGGGGATCGAGCAGGACAGATTGTTGAGTGCGGTGAAATCGTCAAACCGCATGGTGACGTTTTCGGCTTTGATCATGTGTTTTCCTCCTTGGTATCGTTCTGAACGGCGGCATAGGTCTCGTCGATGAGGCGGTAGAGCCGCTCTTTGGGGATTTTTGCCAGTGCAAGACGGCGGATGGTGGTCGACAGCTCGTCGAGCTGTTCTTCGGTGTGACTGCGGATGGCGTCCATGGCCCCCTGTCTCACGAAGGAGCCTCTGCCGGGGGCTGACGTGATGATGCCCCGTCGGTCGAGCTCGATGTACGCCTTCTGGATGGTGTTGGGGTTGGTCGAAAGCAGTACCGACAGCTCACGCACCGACGGGAGCTGATCCCCTTCCTTCATGAGCCCTGTGGAGATTTCCTTGCAGATGCCGTCGACGATCTGTTCGTAGATCGGTTTTCTCGACAGTTTGTCTATGTTCAGCATTTCATCCTCCTTGTGTTTGCTGTACTATTCGTGTTAGCACAGTTGCAGTATAGCATACGGTTTGGCGTTTGTCAAGGGGGGAGAGGAAAATTTTTGAGATTTTTTTGAAAAGGAAATAGGAACAAATCCCACGGCTCGGGTGGCAACGAATAAGGATGTTATCCTTAGATAGTTGTTTGATGCATAGGAGATATGGAGAAATCCATATCTCCTATTGCTATTTTTGCCGTTATACGCACATGAGATCGTCGAGTTCTCCAAATCCCTTGAACAGAATGCGTATCTTCCGTCAAGAATCTCGGACTGATCGTGAAAGTAGCAAAGGAATCTGCCGCCGCTTTCAACTGTCTTCGCTGTAAGGAGAATAAGCCGAGTCAATACACCCGTTATACGCAAGAGCTGCTGCTCGATCTTCGCAGTGAAGGCGCTTTGGCGATGTTCAAGAAGGTGCGGAAGAAGGATTATGATGAATCACTCGGAAAATTCAGTACATACATATATGCTCGATGGTAGGGAGTAAATTGTTCAGATATTCTTTGCATTCATCGATTTCGTTCTCATTCAAATGTCCCGATATTACCGTCAAATGCTGTTTCATGTCATGTTGAATCATTCGAACATTGTTCCAGATTGTCTTGGCATTGTTAAATCGCGCTTCCTCAAAGCGTGTTTTTTCTTCCAAAAGTATGTCAGAAGTGCAAAAGATATGGGATATGATGATGTTGAAGATTATGTTGTTCATAGACTAAGGGTTTTGATAAAGGGACTGATGATTGATTCAATGTATGAGGCGTTTAACAAATCCTACGATATGATAATGAACGCCGAATTTGATGATGAATTAATTGAGATATCGACTGCTCAATGCATAGCAAATATTCTAAAAAGAATGGAAAGAGACAATATATATTATAGTGCTAACATCTTGGAAAATAAAACACGTGCTATTGCAGTTATCACAAAATTACTCGAAACTTATGTTCCTGCCATTGTTAACTGGAATAAAGATGTAGATGCCAATACAGATAGTTCTAACAATTTGCTATATCTATCGCTTTCAAAGAACTATAGATATATATGTGAAATTGCCAATCAGGAATATATGAGCAGAAATGATCTGTCTCAGAAAGAATTTGAAACAATGATATATAACAAAGTGTTATTGGTTACAGCTCAAATTGCTGGTATGACGGACACCCATGCTCTGACGGTGTATAAAACACTAAGCGCATATTAAATGAATTGCTACTTTTGTCGACAACATCAATCCCCTTCCGACAGTCAGTAACTTAACGTCAATGTGCTATTGGTAATTGTTAATTCCATATTATAAAGTCAAAGCACGGAATCCACTTTCGGAATCCGTGCTTTGACTTTTGTCACTCTCAATCGGTTGTTTAAGATAACATCCTTATTAAGAGCCACCTTCGCCGTGGGATTTGGAATTTATCATTTTTTTCGACTTTCTGCTCGCACAGAAAGTCTCGCAAAGAGTGCGTTAGGAGGAGAGGAAAAACGCAGTTTTTCCTCTCCTCCTAAGACCTCCTCTCCTTTTCCTCATGGGTGCGGCGGAAAGAGAATAATGCACAGCAAATATATGCCAACAGCGAAAAACGCCCCGAATGAAGGATCCTCATTCGGAGCGTTATTAAATCCCGCGCCGCAAGCATTGCGGCGCTTAAATGAAGTTTTCGGGGGTTATAGGGGGCTTTTTCAAAAGCACCCCCTAACTATTCAATCCAAATTCGCGTATTTCACCTTGTCGCGGTCGCGGATGACCTGACGCTGGATCTTGCCCGAGATGGTCTTGGGCATTTCGTCGACGAATTCGACGATGCGGGGGTACTTGTAGGGGGCGGTCTGCTGTTTGACGTACTTCTGGAGCTCCTTGGCGAGCGCATCCGAGGGCTCGTAGCCCTTGGCGAGGACGATGGTCGCCTTGACGATATAGCCGCGGGTTGCAGAGGGCACGCCCGTGACGGCGCATTCGAGGACGGCGGGATTTTCCATCAGACAGCTCTCGATCTCAAACGGACCGATGCGGTAGCCGCTCGACTTGATGATGTCGTCGTTGCGACCGACGTACCAGATGTAACCGTCTTCATCCATATAGGCGGTGTCGCCCGTGTGGTAGAAGCCGCCGCGCCAGACGTGCTCGTAGAGCGATTCTTCGCCGATGTAGCGGGAGAAGAGACCGACCTGCTTGCCGCTCTTGGGGGGGAGGATGACGATCTCGCCCGTCGTGTGCGGCTCGGTGATGATGTTGTTGTTAGCGTCGACGAGGCGAATGTCGTAGGCAGGGGAGGGCAGTCCCATCGCACCGGGTCGGTTTTGGGTACCCTCGAGGTTGCCGATGATGAGCGTCGTCTCGGTCTGACCGAAGGCTTCGCGGATCTCGAGCCCGGTCTTTTCCTTGAATACCTTGAAAATCTCAAAGTTGAGCGCTTCGCCCGCAGTTGAAGCGTGCTTAATACAGGAGAGATCCCACTTTTCGAGATTTTCCTTCACGAGGAAGCGGTAGATGGTGGGGGGCGCGCAGAAGGTGGTCACCTGATATTCGACCAGTCTGTCGAGCAGATCCTTGGCGACGAATTTGTCGAAGTCGTAGACGAAGAGCGACGCGCCGCAGAGCCACTGACCGTAGATCTTGCCCCACGAGGTCTTTGCCCAGCCTGTCTCGGCGACCGTGATGTGCAGCTTGTCGAGCTGTACGCAGTGCCAGTGCTTGGCGGTGATCATGTGACCGAGGGGGTAGGTGTAGTCGTGTGCCACACCCTTGGGCTCGCCCGTTGTGCCCGAGGTGAAGTAGACCGCCATCAGATCGGTCGCCTTGTTCTCGAAGCGGGGAAGCTCGGAGGAGGCTGCTTCGACCTCTTCGGTGAAGGGGATGAAGCCCTCGCGCTTTTCTCTTACGAGGTAGAGCTGCTCGAGCTGAGGGCACTGTGCCTGCGCCTGAGCCGCAAATTCAGCGACTTGCCCCTCATTGGTGCAGACAATCGCCTTGATGTTTGCTGCGTTGATGCGGTAGACCATGTCCTTGACGGTGAGCATATTGGTCGCGGGGATGAGGATCGCGCCGATCTTGTGGAGTGCGAGGGTAACGTACCAATATTCATAATGGCGCTTGAGGATGGTCATGACGAAGTCGCCCTTCTTAATGCCGTGTGAGAGGAAGACGTTGGCGGTCTTGTCGCTCAGTTCCTTCATCTGACCGAAGGTGAAGGACGCCTTGTCGCCTGCCTTGTTGCACCATTCGAGTGCGAGGCGGTCGGGGGCGATCTCTGCCATTTTATCTATTACGTCATATGCGAAGTTGAAGTTGTCGGGATAGTGGATTTCAAAATCGATCAGCTTGCCGTTGTCGTCAAAGGTTTCTGTACAAAACTGTTTATAGAAGTTTGCGATTTCCTGCATGGAAGCCTCCTGTGGGATGGAATTTGTTGACAAGTCATTTATCATGCCTCAACCATTATAGTACAATGTCGCCCATAATGCAACCTCCTATGCGAAAAAAGAGGTAAACTGTACGGGGTGGTAGGTCTACCCGTGAAAAAACGGGGCTCTCTCGAGAGTAGAATGCTTTTTTGCCGAACGATTGTATACTGTTTTCGGGTTGCGATGCGGGAAATGACGTGCGACGGCTGTCTCGAGTAATGCGAGTGCAGGAAAATGTCGATATTTTCTTTAAAATGTGCCGACTTGCTCTTGAAAAAAGGAGAAAGTTTTGCTATAATATAGAAGATATGGGACGATATGGGGCAGATGCGGTCTGCTCTGTCGTGCGAGAAAAACACTGAAAACGTCCCTGAATTCAGGTCTACTCACAGGAGAGTTGATAAAATGGATGAATTTGCACTCCGAAAAACGATTGCCGATAATCTGATCTATTATCGTCGGCGGCAGGGGCTCACACAAGCCGCGCTGGCGCAGACGCTCAATTACTCGGATAAGAGCGTTTCCAAGTGGGAGCGTGCCGAAGGAATGCCCGACGTGACGGTGCTCATGACCATCGCCGAGCTGTACTGCATCACCCTCAACGATCTGGTCAAGGTGCGCTCGGAGGAGGAAGTCGATGCGACCGAACCGATTGAACAGGCGGAAGAGGCGGCGCCCAAAAAGCAGAGATCGCTTCGCACCCGTGTGCTGGTGCCCGTGCTGTCGATCGGGTTGGTCTGGTTGGTGGCAATGATCTGCTATTTCTTTGCAAAGGTGATTTCCCCTGAGTTTGATTTGGGCGAGCTGATCTTCCTCTACGGGATCCCCGCAAGCTGTATAGTGGCGACTGTGTTTGCCTGCTTGTGGTGGAATCGTATCCTTCGCTTTGTCTTCGTATCGGGGATCGTATGGTCGGTGGCGCTCTGCTTGTTCGTGACCTTCCCTCTGCCTTCCATGGGGCTCATCTTTGCCGTTGCGGGCGTTTTACAGGCATTGATCGTGCTTTGGTTCATTCAGTTTAAGAAGTAAGATGGAACTGCTCGAACAACTCAGAGGCTATGGGGAAAGTGATATTTACCCCATGCATATGTCCGGGCACAAACGAAATCCCGCCTTTTTTGATGTACGGGAGCCTGTCAAAATTGACATTACCGAGATCGACGGATTTGACAATTTACATAACGCCGAAGGCATCCTTGCCGAGGCGATGGCACGCGCCGCGAAGCTCTGGGGGGCAAAGGACACACGGTTTCTTGTGAACGGCTCGACCTCGGGACTGCTCATTGCGCTCTCTGCGCTCTGCCCGAAGGGGGGCGAGGTTATCGCGGCGCGCAACTGCCATCTTGCCGTCTGGCACGCGATCGAACTGCGGGAACTTAGTCCCACCTGCGTGATGCCGCACATCGACCGCGCGAGCGGTGTGCTCGGGTCGGTAACCCCTGAGCAGCTCGAGGAAGCATTTGCCAAAGCCCCGAACGCGGCGGCTGTGGTGGTGACCTCCCCCACCTACGAGGGGGTGGTCAGTGATATTGCTTCGCTGGCGAAGGTGGCGCACGCCCACGGCGCATGGCTGATCGTCGACGAAGCGCACGGGGCGCACCTCGGTTTTGCGGGCGCTTTTCCCGAATCGGCGGTGAGTTGCTCTGCGGACGTGGTCATTCAGAGCACGCACAAGACCCTTCCGACCTTCACGCAGACGGCATTGCTCCATGTGTGCACTGACCGTGTACCGATCGGGCAGATCGATCACTTTTCGAAAATATATCAGACGAGCAGTCCTTCCTATCTGTTTATGGCATCGATCGATCGATGTGCGCATCTGCTGAGCGAACAGGGGGAGGCACTCTTTGACGCGTACCATGCGCGCCTTGTGGCATTTTACGAAAAAGTGCGCCCGATGAAGCGGCTCAAACTGCTCGGCAAGCGTACGGGCTTTTTTGATTTCGACCCTGGAAAGCTCTATATTTCAACCTTTGACAGCCCGATCACGGGCAGGACACTCTACGATCTGCTTCGAAATGACTACCGCATTCAGCCTGAGATGGCGACTGCGACAGGCTGTCTCTGCATGACCTCGATCGCCGACAGCGACGAGGGATTCGAGCGGCTTGCGGATGCACTGCTTGCCATCGATTCACGCCTGCCCGACCGCGAAGCGACTGCGCAGCTGTTGGCTTTGTCCGAGCTTCCGCTCCCCGAGCGCGCGTGTACCCCCGCCGAAGCCTTCGAGCGGGCGTGGGCGTTCGGCTCACCCGAGCAAGCGTTCGGCAAGGTGAGCGGTGAATTCGTCTACGCCTACCCGCCCGACATCCCCCTGCTCACCCCGGGTGAGCGGATCGACGCTGCACTGATCGCCTCCCTGCGTGCCCTTGCCGACCTCGGTGTGCGCCTTCATTCCGATTCGGGGCTGCTCGATCTTGCGAGCGCCGAGGGCGGAATGCTGAAAATTCTCGTCTGAGTGCGATAATTTGCGAAAAAATATTGACAAAGCACATATTCTGTGCTATAATATTTATATATGTACCTAACCGATAGGAGGGATATACAATGAAGAGAATCAAAACCCTGAACTCCAGAAATCTGGAAGCATCCGCGAAAAAGGGCGGTTGCGGCGAGTGCCAGACCTCTTGCCAGTCTGCCAGCAAAACCTCTTGCAGCGTTGCTAACCAGCAGTGCGAGCAGCTGAAAAAGTCGAAGTAATTCGCTTAGGAAAGCCGCAGCTTGGCTGCGGCTTTTTGTTTTAATTGAAATTGAGGCTCCGCCTCAAACTCCAGTCGCTTTCTTGAAAGAAAGCGACGCAAAGAA
>CAYRQA010000026.1:0-16938 GCA_964426285.1 uncultured Lachnospiraceae bacterium
ATACTGCCGATTGCGGTTCGGTCATCGTGAACAGCCACGGCTGCAATATCCGCTGCATCACCATCATCGGGCAGATCGAGGGACACTACCTTCAGCCCAACACGCAGAAGACCACGAAATACGAGCACATCCTCCCGCTGCTCGTCTCGGTCGAGGAGGACGATTCGATCGGCGGACTGCTCCTGCTGCTCAATACGGTAGGCGGCGACGTGGAGGCGGGGCTCGCCATTGCAGAGTTGATCGCCTCGATGAAAAAGCCGACCGTGTCGCTCGTACTCGGAGGCGGTCACTCGATCGGCGTGCCGCTCGCGGTGTCGGCGAAAAAATCCTTCATCGTCCCTTCCGCGACCATGACCGTGCACCCCGTCCGCATCAGCGGAACGGTGGTCGGTGCACCCCAGACCTATCATTATTTTTCACGGATGCAGAATCGCATCACTGAATTCGTAACTTCGCATTCGGGCATCTCGAAGGAGCGCTTTAACGAGCTCCTCATGCAGACCGACGAGATCGCCACCGACGTCGGCACCATTCTGGAGGGCAAGGAGGCGGTCGCTGAAGGGTTGATCGGCGCAGTCGGCGGGCTGTCGGATGCCATCGACGCACTGTGCACGCTCTGCGAAAAGGGGTGTCCGACAAAAGAAAATGCATCGGAAAGAGCAGGGGCGCAAGACTGATTTCATCGAATATTTACAGTCTATTTAAAAGGCGGCTCTCTTTTGTCGGGGAAAAGTTATTGACAGAGCGGGGAAGATGTGGTAAAATAAACCGATACAGAGCATCGACGGCTCTGTCAATAACGCTTGCAAGAGGGTTTATGATGAAAAAACAATTCATAAGAAGCGTAGCGCTTTTGCTGATCGCGGTCATGATGATCGGTATGGTCGGATGCGCCGCCATCACCGAATGGCTCGACGGGATCTTTAAAGAGGAGACGACAGCGCCCGATCAGGGGGAACAGGAATCGCCCGAGATCGAAATGCCCGCCCGTGCAAAGGAGACCTACACCATTCTGCTCATGACCGAAGCGGTCAAAAATGATCAGCTTGATCATGTGATGCTCCTGACCTTCAATACGGCAGCGCCCTCTATTTCGATCCTTCAGCTCCCGACCGATCTCTATCTCCATATCAACGAGCTGTCGGTAGAAGGGCTGTTCAAGAATCGCTATGTGGCATCGATCGCGAAGGGGCTCGCCGAGAATGAGGCGGCGGCTGAGGCATCGGAGGCTGTGGTGAATGTACTGTCGAGCGGTTTTCAAACGCCCATCGACTTTTACATCAATCTTTCGGCAGAGCAGATCGCAGGAATGGTCAATACACTCGGCGGTGTCAGGATGACGGTGCCCTTTTCGATGGGCCGTCTTACCGCCGGCGCTCAGACGTTGGATGGCAATCAGGCGCTCGAATTTCTTTCCTATGAACGGTATTCGGATATGCCTCAGGGCTATCTCGATGCGCGAAAGCTGCTCACGACCGCTATTTACAATCAGGCAAGGGAAACTGTCGAGACCGAGATGCTTTCGCTCTTTGTGATGGAGTTGCGCGCCGTAATGACGACCAATATCCCCTCCGAGGGCGGCGAGGATATTTTCTTTGTCCGCAAGTGGCTGCAGACCGCCCCCGCGGCCTTCAAGATCACCAATCTGTCCACTCAGGTGGTCTACGTTTCCTCGACAGCCTGCCGCGTGCTACTCAAGGGCAACACACTTGAACAGATGAATGCGCTGGCGATCTACGAGGAAGAGCTGACTGCAGAACAGTTCGACCCGCGATACGTCTTTGTCGACTATTCGAGCGAAGTGGAAAAGGCAGTGTACGATTCGTCCGCACCACTGCCGACGACCTATACCGCAAAGCAGATCCTCGAAGGCGCACTCGTGCTCAAACGATGAATGATCAAAGGGCTACCGCCAAGACGGTAGCCCTTTATGTTTGGGTCCGACGTCCTCCCAAAATCCCGCGCAAATCAATAGTGCAAGATGCCTAAAAGCACTGAATAAAATTGTTCAAAACGGGGAAAATAATATATTTTCAAAAAACTCATGCAAATTTCATAAATTTGTGCTATAATAAAATCGCAAATGTGTGAAAAACATATTTAAATATCGGACAGAAAAGGAATGAATGATATGGCTATCAAAATGAGAGTGCTCTACCTGTCGGGTAAGAGCAAGATGAAGGCGTTCGCCGAAAAACTTTGCGAAGGAACCGACGTAAAAGCCGATACTGTTCCGCCCGCGTATAACGTGGAGCGTGTCAAGCTGCTGATCGTAGGCGCATCGCTCGGCGGTTCGCTGAACGTTAATGCAGAGCGCTTCTTTACCGCACTTGATCCTTCCCGTGCGGCAAACGTAGCTTTCTTTGTCGACGGCAGCCCCGAAAAGGCGAAAAAACTCATGGATATGGTAGCTGAAACCGGCGTCAATGTAATCGACGACGTGCTCTACGTAAAAGGCGGTCTGCCCATTATCTCCAAGCCCAGCGCCGCTGAGTATCAGACGATCACCGAGTGGGCGAATAAGATCATCAGCAGCCTGTCATAAACGAATTTGGCTCGGAATTGTTCAGACTACATTTTCTTAGCGAGAGTTATCGAAAATGTAGTCTTTTCCGTTGCTTTTGATCCCGTTTGTCTTTTGCGAAAGAAAAGGTGTGTTTTTATGAAGATAAAATGCCGACTGCTCGGTCTGGCATCACTGCTGTTTGCGCTGTCACTGGTCGTTTCCGCCGTGACTGCCTACGCAGAGGAAGAGGACGGAGCAGGAGATTCGCTGTCTGAGCTTGTCTCGGAGAGTGAAAGTGTCCCGATCGAAACCGATCCGTCCGAAAGTCTGCCTGCGACCGATCCCGTCGAGACCGATCCTCCCGCTACCGACCCACCCGTGACCGACCCACCCGTGACCGACCCACCTGTGACCGACCCACCCGTGACCGATCCGCTCGCGACCGACCCACCCGTGACCGAACCGCCCGTGACCGAACCGCTCGTGACCGAACCGCCTACGACCGAGCCGCCTGCAACTGAGCCGCCGGGCACGACGGCACCGACCGCAACCGAAGATACGCCTGTGACGACCCCCGCGGTCACCACGACGGCGGCTACGACGACCGACAACTGTTCGACCGAAGCCCCGATCTTGATCGGCAGTCCGCAGACGTCGCTCCATCATCCGCTTTCCACCGATCCGCCGACGACTAAACCGGGTGACACGTCAACGGGCGATTCTGACGGCACGTCGGGTGTCTCCGGCGGCAGACCGACTGCATCCCCGAACAGCTCGGAGAAGCCGACGTCGGGCGAAGGCGCATCTTCGAGCGGCAACATCGATGAAGAAGGGCAGGGCGATGGTCAGATCCTGACCTTGGCACTCGTCTTTGGCGGGGCTTGCATCGGTGGTGCTCTGCTCTTGATTATACTGAAAACCCAAAATCGATCATATAATCTGTAGATTATTCTGTAAGGAGCGCGCTATTAATGGCTATAAGGATCCGTTTTTTCGGCACGTTTACCATGACGTACGGGGATCACTCGATCTCCGAAGATGATAACCGTTCCAAAAAGCTGTGGAAGCTGTTGCAATATATTGTAGTGAACCGTGATCGGAATATCCCTCAGGAAGAGCTGGTCGCACTCCTCTGGGGAGAGGAGACGGTCGGCGAGAACTCCATGTCCTCACTCAAGACCCTCCTGCATCGGGTGCGCAATACCCTTGATCAGCTTGGCTTTGACGACAGCCGCAAGCTCATCCTGCAGTATGCAGGCACTTATTACTGGAATGGGGCACTGCCCGCGATTATCGATACCGATGAATTCGAGCTTGCAGCGGCAGATATGGAAAAGGCGACCGATCCCGAGGACAAGCTCAATTACGCACTCAAAGCCATGGCGCTCTACAAGGGGCATTTTCTCGGCGACAAATATGCCGAGGAATGGGCAAAAGCGCCCTGTGAACGCTATCGGTCGATCTACCTGACCTGCTATGAGACTGCCATCGGTCTGCTCGCCGCCGAAAAGCGTTTTGACGAGATCGTCTTCCTGTCGGAGCACGCACTCGAGATCGATCCCTCGAGAGAGACGTACCATTATCATCTGATCAATGCCCTCATCGAGAAGACCGATTACGAACGTGCACTCAGTACCTACGAGCAGGTGCTCGATCTCTTCTACAATACTTATCGGAAGACCCCTTCCGATCGGCTTCGTTCGCTCTATCGCTCGATCGTCAAGTCTGCCAACAGCGTCGAGCTGGATATCGCGATCATTCAGGAAAAGCTCCGTGCCGAATGTGCGGACCGTCCGATCTTCTGCGAGTACGACACTTTCAAGCTGTTATACGAGCTCAGACGCTCTGCCGCAGGACGGCTCGAACAGCCGACCTATCTGATCCTGCTGACCATCGTCGGAATTGGCGGTGAAAAAACGCCGAGCGGCAAGCATCACGATCGCGCACTCGCACAGGTGACAACCCTGCTCGAAGCCTCGCTGAAGAGCGGCGACGTCTGCACGCGCTACAGTGTGACGCAATATCTCCTCATCACCGAAATGATGAGCGAAGATGCCCTCTACGATTTTATCCGAAAGCTCGGGCATGACTTCAAATCCGCCAACCTCGCCCTCCCCATCGACCTCACCTTCAAAGCCGATTTGTTGAATTGAACGTATTTGGGGGTCAAGGGGCTTTGCCCCTTGACCCCACCAAGAACTTTATTAAGGGCGGCAAATACTTGCCACTCCGGATAACTATAACGCTCCGAATGAAGACTTTTCACTATCCTTCATTCGGAGCGTTATTTTTTAAAAAAATTCAAAAAAACCCTTGACAGCGTAACAATGTTACGAAAGGAGGAGAATGATGGGCAGCGAGCATTTGATCTCAAAAAAGGAATTGCTTGAACGGTATGGCATTTCATACGGCGCACTTTACCGTTGGAAACGAAAAGAGCTGATCCCCGATGAGTGGTTTATCAAAAAATCCACGGTGACGGGGCAGGAGACCTTTTTCCCCGAAAAGCTGGTCTGCGAGCGGATCGAAACCATCCAAAGCATGAAGGAGGACGTTTTGCTCGACGAGCTGGCGAAAAAGCTCTCGGGCGAGGAAAGAAAGAACGAATTTGTAGTGCTCAACACCGAATTCGGCGAAAAATCCTTTCGTATGTGCGACGTAAAGGGCATCAGTCTCGTGGACACGAACGGCAAGCGCACAGACATCACCGAAATGATAAAGGTGATGCTGAGGCAGGAAAACGCTCAATAAAACTTGGAGTGAATGAAAGATAGGTAAATTTATGAATATTTCGGGAAGCGGACACATTTCTGCAGGGGAATACAATGAAAAAATCGCGGTGAGCGGCAGTGCGAAAATCGACGGCAACGTTCGTTGCCTTGAGCTCGCCTGCTCGGGGGCTGTGTCGGCGGCAGGAGACCTTCACTGTGCAGAGGATGCAAGAGTATCGGGCTCAATGCGTATCGACCAACATCTGACTGCTCAAAATCTGAAGGTGAGCGGTTCGGTCAAAGTAGGCGGAGACTGCACGGCAGAAAACGAGATCAAAGTCTCGGGTGCGATGAACTGTCAGGGAAATCTGAAATGCGCGCTCTTGAAGAGTGCGGGAAAGATTACGGTCGGCGGCGGCATCGAAGCGGAAGAAGTCAAGATAGCCGGCGTGGCAAACTGCGACGGGCTTCTGAACGCCGAAAAAGTCGAAATCAAGCTGGACGGTGCTTCGAGCAACGTCGGCAGCATCGGCGGTAGCGACATCAGAATCTGGAGAGAGAGGAAAAAACAGACGGTGCCCCGTCTTCCGTTATTCTCAAAGCTCATCGGAGGAAGCGGCGGACTGCAGGTCAGAGAGGAGATCGAAGGTGACGTGATCGCGATCGAAAGTGTGTGCACTCCGCTGGTGGTGGGCAGGATCGTGGCGATCGGCGAAGGCTGTCAGATCGACCTCGTCCGCTACAGCGAGACGATCGAAATTCACCCGGACGTCAAGGTGGAAAGATACGAAAAGGTGTAATCGGATAAACAAGGAAGCGCAACGAGTATTCGTTGCGCTTTTATAAAGTTCTAGAAAGGGGTTTAAGGGGAAAACTTCTTTCAAGAAGTTTTCCCCTTACGAGACAAATTACTTACACTCGTACCAGGTCTTGCCTGCACTGACCTCGGCGATGAGGGGGACGGCGGTCAAAAAGGCTTCTTCCATCTCCTTTTTGAGGAGGGCTTTGGCGGATTCGACGTCGCGGTCGGCGACCTCGAGGATGAGCTCGTCGTGCACCTGCAAAATGAGTTTCGCATCGAGCCCTTCGCGGCTGAGCGCATTCTCGACACGGATCATCGCGATCTTGATGATGTCGGCGGCACTTCCCTGAATGGGGCTGTTCATTGCCACACGCTCGCCGAATGCGCGCATCATCGCCTTGGGTGAGGACAGCTCGGGGATATAGCGCCGTCTGCCGAGCAGGGTTGTGACGTAGCCCTGCGCTTTCGCCAGCTCGATGGTGTTTGTAAGATACGCCGAAACGGCGCTGTACTTGGCTTTGTAGGCGCGGATATACTCGCCTGCCTGCGCCTTTGAGATGTGCAGATCCTCAGCGAGTGCAAAGTCGCTGATTCCGTAGACGATGCCGAAATTGACTGCCTTGGCACGCTTGCGCAGGTCAGGGGTCACCGATTCGACGGGGAGGTCGAAGACCTGCGAAGCGGTCACCGTGTGGATGTCGATGCCCGAGAGAAAGGCGTCGATCATGATCGGGTCGTTCGAGCAGGCGGCGAGCAGTCGCAGCTCGATCTGCGAGTAGTCGGCATCGACGAGGGTGTAACCCTCCTTTGCCACAAAGCAGCGGCGCAGTTCGCGTCCGAGCTCGGTGCGGATGGGGATGTTTTGCAGGTTGGGCTCGGTCGAGGAGAGCCGCCCTGTTGCGGTGAGTGCCTGCTTGAAGGTGGTGTGCACGCGGCCGCCCTCATCGGCGACGGAAAGCAGACCTTCGGTGTAGGTCGAGCGGAGTTTGGTGACCTGTCGGTATTCGAGGATGAGGTCGATGATCGGATGGAGCGGTCGGAGCTTGTCGAGCACCTCGGCGTTGGTTGAGTAACCGCTCTTGGTCTTCTTATAGACAGGCAATTTCAGCTCGTCAAAGAGCACCTCGCCGAGCTGCTTGGGGGAATTGATGTTGAAATCATGCCCCGCAAATTCGAATATGCTTGCCATGCACCGTCCTGCGACGACCTCGAGGGCGGTCGACATTTCGGTGAGCGTTCCGCGGTCAACGGCAAAGCCGCGGCGCTCCATCGCAAAGAGTACGGCTGAGAGCGGGAGCTCGATGTCGTAGTAAAGCGATTCGACGCCGTCGCTCGCCAGCTTCTCTTTGAGGGGCGGGACGAGTGCGTGCAGCGTAGCGGCGCTCTCCTCGGGGGTAGCGAGGTAGCTGCCCGCGATTTTGCCGAGCGAGGGTGCGCTGTCCGAGGCGTTGATGACGTAAGCGGCAAGGAGCACGTCGAATTCGCACTTGAAGGCATTCGCAGCATCGTCGCCCGACGCATCGGCGATGCGGTGAAGGAGGGTTTTGCGATCGTAGACGTTGAAGGAAAGGTCATTTCTGGTGAAGAAGGGGGTCAATTCGGCGAAATCCTCGAAATGCACACCGTATGCCGCTTTACCGTCGGTCAGTTCAAGGCGGTCATCGCCAAACCACAGCGAGACGGGCGAGCCGAACTTCAGCTCTGCCAGTGCCGAGGGCTTGATCTCGCTGAGCGGGGCTGCCTCGGCGGCATCTGCCTTGTCGAGGGAGAGCTTCTTCATGAAGCCCGAGAATTCTAGCTCGGAGAAGAGGGCACGGAGTGCATCGCGGTCGTATGCACGGACAGCGGTATCCTCCAAAGTGCAGGCAAGCGGTGCATCGCGCACGATTTTTGCAAGAAAACGCGACAGATAGGCGTTTTCCTTGCCGCTAATCAGCTTTTCCTTCACTTTTGCGCTCACACCTGCGTTGTCGAGGTCAGCATAGAGCGTGTCGAGGTCGCCGCAAGCTGAAATGAGCTTGGCGGCGGTCTTTTCGCCGATGCCTGCGACACCGGGGATGTTGTCAGAGCTGTCGCCCATGAGCGCCTTCATGTCGACGAACTGATCGGGGCGCACGCCGTAGTCGACTTCGAAGCGTTCGGGTGTGTAGGGGACGGTCTCGCTGTTTTTGGCGAGCATGACTGTCGTGTGAGCGCCGATGAGCTGAAGGCTGTCGCGGTCGCCCGTGAGGATGTAGGATTCAACCCCTTCCTTTTCTGCCATCGCCGAGAGGGTGCCGAGGATGTCATCGGCTTCAAAGCCATCCTGCTCGAGGACGGTGAGCCCGAGCGCCTCGATGAGGCGCTTGGCGTAAGGAAACTGCATGAGCAGTTCGGGCGGTGTGGCGTGGCGGCCTGCTTTGTAGGCATCGTACGCCTTGTGACGGAAGGTGGGGGCGCGCAGGTCGAAGGCGACGGCGGCGTAATCGGGGGAGAGGGCATCGAGCTCGGAGAGCAGGACGTTCACAAAGCCGTAGACGGCGTTGGTAGAGACCCCCGCAGAGTTGGTCAGCGGGCGAATGCCGTAAAATTGGCGGTTGAGGATCGAATTACCATCGATCACGAGCAGTTTTTTCATGGAAGGAGCTTCCTTTCGGGCATGAACTTGTATGCTACTATTGTAGCACATTTTTTGAGAAAATGGTATACTTTTTCAAAAGTTTTGGGAGTTCTTAGAGACCTTTTTCAAAAGGTCTCTAAGCGAGGTCTCGCGGCGGAGCCCTGTGCCGCGCGTCGCAACGCGCGAAGGATTTGCGCGATTCATATTCAGCGAATATATAGCTTGATTTTTTCTTCGATTTTTGCTATAATAGAGACAATTACGCAAGAAAGGAGGAAAAGAATGTTTTTCAGGAAAAAGCATACAAGCAGGGGAAAGCCGAGGGCGATCGCATTCGTCGATTACGAGCACTGGTATATTTCGCTCGACAAAAAGTACAACACAAAGCCCGATATCAAAGCATGGCGGGACATGCTCTCCGAGCGCTATGAAATAGCCGATATTTTGTTTTTTGGAGATTTTTCCAATCCTTCGCTGAGAGCGGAGATCCCGAAGATCCGAGAGGTCTCGAATATGATCATTGAGACCCAGAACGCAACGGCGCATTACAAAAAAGATTTCACCGATTTTATTATGCTCGATCATATTTATCAGCGCGCCATTGAAGCAAAGGACAACGAAGCGTTTATTATTTTTTCGGGCGACGGTCATTTTTCTTCGGTCGCCAGTTATCTTGTCACCAAATGCCGCAGAGTGGTCGGTGTATACGGCATCCGCGGGGCGCTCTCTTCACAGCTGAGAGGCTGTGCCACCTATGCGGTCGAACTGCCCACCGAAGCCGATATCCGTAAGGGATATCAGCGCGTGCTCTGCCGACGGGTCGAGGAGCTGTACGAACAGAAAAAGAATCCCCGTCCCACCTTCCGTGCCACCGCCCAAAAGGCGGCTGAAGAGTGCGGCACGACTGCCGAGCTCATGTCCGAGCTGCTCAATGAGCTGATCGAACTAAAGATCATCGGACAGAAGCGTATCTATTTGGGGCAGAACCGCTCGATCAAGATACTCACGGTCGATCGGCAAACGGCAGCCGAATGCGGGCTGATCGATTGACCTTTCAAATGCACACAAAAAGACTGCGGCAAAACGCTGCAGTCTTTTTTGATCTTCTTACGTATCACTCTTGAGGGGTGCGGCAGGCAGACGAACGAGGAAGCGTGCGTAGTGATCGATTTCGCTTTCAGACCAGATCTTACCGCTGTGACGGCAGATGATGTTTTCTGCGATCGACAGTCCGAGACCGCTGCCGCCCGACTGACGGGCGCGCGAGGAATCGAGGCGGTAAAAACGCTTGAAGATGTTCTGGAGCTCGTCTTTCGGAATACCGTGTCCCGTATTGGTACAGCTGACGATCAGATCGCTTTTCGAACGGCGAAGTTCAAGCGTGATCGTGCCGCCCGCAAACGTGTTTTTCAGCGCGTTGTCGAGCAGGATGAGCAATACCTGCTTGATCTCGTTTTGGACGCCGATCGTCCAAAGGTCATCTTCGACATCCACAACCAATTCAATGGCCGCCTCAAGCGCGTTGGCTTCGATGATCAGACCTGCTTCGGTCACGGTATCGCTGAGTGAGAAGGGAATGTGCGGCTTCTTGTGCAGTTCGTCATCGGGACGCTCGCTCTTGGCAAGGGTGAGCATATCGTTCACCATCTGCCGCATTTCCTCGGTCTCTTCAGCCGCGTATTGCAGCCATTTGTCCTGCGATGCCACCGTCTCGTCGGGAGAGGCACGCACCGCTTCGAGATTGGTGGCGATCACGGTGAGCGGCGTTTTCAGCTCGTGCGAAGCGTCGTGCAAAAACTGCTGCTGTATATTCCATGCATCGGAGATCGGGCGGATGATATGCCCTGCCAGTACGAAGCAAGCGACGATCAGGAAGAAGATCGAACCGATGCCGACGACCAGCAAGATCATAATGAGCGACGGCAGATTGGAGAGCTCACCCGACCGGCTGATCAGCAGAAGGATCTCTTCGCCCTGCTCGGAGATGTGCTTGTAGCGATAATCGGTATCATTGATGGTGACGATGCCCTCCTGCTTTTGGTCGAAGAGGTCGACGTTGGGCAGATCCTTGCCCAGCATCCTGAGGTGATCGATCACTCGGTCGCCTTGGCTGACCTTTATGATATAGCCGGAGTCGTCATAGTTGACGATCAGCACGTTGCGAAGCAGAAGTGAATCGAGCGACTGCGGTATTTCGGGTGCAGCGTCTTCATCGCGAGCGGCGTTTGCTGCTTCGACATCGCTGTCATCCGACTCGGCACGCATGGATTGGATAACGATCTCTGCGGTATAATCGAGCACCGCGATGCTGTTGGATTTGATCGACACTGCCATGGCGAAATACACGGTCAGACATACGGCGAGCATCAGAGCAACCATCATGCACATACCGATGAAGACGATCTTGAGTCGCAGTTTGCGGAAAACGCGTTCGTTCATTGCTCGATTTCGTCGGAAACGACCTCGCCCGACAGGATGGCATCATCTGCATCGGCGGGGACGGATACGAGATTATATCCCACCCCGCGGACGGTGCAGATATTGACCGGTGCGTGAATGTGTGCGAGCTTTTTGCGCAGGAGCGATATGTAGACCTCTACGTTGTTAAACTCAGCTTCGGTATCGTAGCCCCAAACCTTTTTGAGCATTTCTTCCTTGGAAACGATGCGCTTGCCTGCGTGGATGAGCATTTCGGCGATGCCCATTTCCTTGAGCCCGAGCTTGATGCTGCGCGAGCCGCAGACCAGCTCGTAGGTCGACTGATTGAGCGAGAGTGAATCGAAGCTGATGGTGTTGTCGGTCGTAAGCCCGCTTCCGCGTCTGAAGAGTGCGCGGATGCGCGCCATCAGCTCATCGCCCGAGAAGGGTTTGGTAATATAGTCATCCGCACCCGCATCGAGCCCTGCGACCTTGTCGGCGATCTCGTCCTTGGCGGTGAGCAGGATGACGGGCGTGTTGATATCGAGCGATCTCAGCCGACGCAGGATCTGAAGTCCCGACAGCCTCGGCAGCATGATGTCGAGCAGGATGAGGTCATAGATGCCCGTCATGGCTTTGTCTAATCCGTCGTGTCCGTCGGTCGCAATATCGGCGGAGTAACGGTTCTTGGTGAGGATCTTTGCAAGTGCCTCTGCCAACTTAAATTCGTCCTCGACGATCAAAATACGCATGAAAACAGCCTCCTTCATAAAATGGGGCAAGACAGGGTTAAATACGGTCAGAGAGAGGGGTGTAAGGACGTTCATCCATTACGCTCCTGTAAGCGGGACGGATGATTCTGCCGCCGCTGATCAGCTCCTCAAGACGGTGAGCGGACCAGCCTGCGATACGGGCAATGGCGAAGAGGGGCGTGTAGAGCTCCATCGGCAGACCGAGCATACGGTATGCAAAGCCGCTGTAGAAGTCGACATTGGCGCTGACAGGCTTTAAGAGGTTGCGCTCACGCTCCATGAGGATGGGCGTCATCTTCTCCACCTTTTCATAGAGTGCAAATTCCTTCTCGTAGCCCATATCTTCAGACAGACGGCGCACATACTCTTTGAAGAGCACTGCTCTCGGGTCGGAGAGGGTGTAGACGGCATGACCCATGCCGTAGATCAGTCCCGAATGGTCGAAGGCTTTCTTGTGCAGGAGCGCGGTCAGATAGGCTTCGATCTGCTCGTCATCCGACCAGTCTTCGACGTTGCGCTTGAGATCGTTGAACATCTCGACCACCTTGATGTTGGCGCCGCCGTGACGGGGACCCTTCAGAGAGCAGAGGGCAGCCGCGACTGCCGAATAGGTATCGGTGCCCGAGGAGGTGACGACGTGCATCGTGAAGGTGGAGTTGTTACCGCCGCCATGCTCGGCATGGAGGGTGAGGGCGGCATCGAGCACCTGCGCTTCGAGCTTGGTGAATTCACCGCTCGGACGGAGCATATACAGGATGTTTTCGGCGGCAGAGAGGTTTTCCTTGGGAGGCGCAATATAGAGCGGCTTGTCGTAGGCGTAATGGCGGTAGGCTTGATAGCTGTAAACGGCGAGCAGGGGCATGACGGCGATCAGCTCGAGGCACTGACGGGTGACGTTCTCAACCGAGGTGTCCATTGCGCGGCGGTCATAGGCGGAGAGGGTCATGACGCAGCGCACGAGCGAGTTCATCACGTCGGCGGAGGGCGCCTTCATGATTACGTCACGCACGAAGCTCTTGGGGAGATGGCGCTTGTGTGCCAGCAGATCGGAGAAGGCGGCGAGCTCTGCCTGATCGGGCAGCTTGCCGAAGAGCAGAAGATAGATCGTTTCGTCAAAGCCGAAGCGATCGTCTGCCTCAGCGCCTTTGATGAGATCTCTGACGTTAATGCCGCGGTAGAAAAGACGACCGTCGGCTGCGATCAATTTACCGTCTACCTCGCGATGCTGCAGGACGGTGGAAATATTCGTAAGACCGGTCAGGACACCTTTGCCGTCGCTTTCGCGAAGCCCGCGCTTGACATCGTATTGACGATAGAGTGCGGTATCGATGGTCGAATTCTCTTCGCAAAGGTGGGAAAGGTGTTTGAGTTCACGGTTCATTTCGACAGCACTTTTTTTCATAGGGATTCCTCGTTTCGTGGAGAGTGATTCTTTTCCCTATATTATACCACACAGAAGTTTTTTTGTAAATGGGCATTGTGCAAAAAAAACTCGTCTTTTGCATGAAAATTGCCTTATTTTTTTCGAAAATTGTTCTGCGAGAGCTTGACACGGAAAATTTGACGAAAAAGCGCTCTGCCGTCGAAGGGAATGAGCGGGTAGAGATAGCTTCTGCTGCCGTCGACCGTCTTGTTGGAGGCAATGGTGATGAGGATGAGCGCCATGCCGATGATAAAGCCCCACAGGTTGGCGAGGGCGACGGCGATCAGGAGCAGGATGCGCAGAAATTTGAGGGCGTAGCCCAGCTCGAAGGAGGGCTGTGCGAAGTTTGCCATCGAGACGAACGCCATATAGAGGATGACCTCGGGAATGAGCCAGCCAACTTGTATGGCGAAGTCGCCGAGGATGAGCCCTGCCACCACAGACAGCGAATTGCCGAGCATATTCGGAGTGTTGAGCGATGCCATTTTGAGCCCGTCGATGGTGAATTCGACGAGCAGCATTTGCACGAGGACGGGCAGCCCGTTGTTTTCCTCGATCCGAATGAAGTCGAGCCAGTGCGGAATCCAGTCGGGATTGCGGACGAGGAGATACCAGAGCGGCGTCAGAAAGAGCGAGAGAAAGAAAACGGAGCCTCTCAGCAGCCGCAGGTAAGTGCCGAGCACGGGCGGGAAATAGAAGTCATCGGTCTCCTGCAAAAAGTCGAAGATGCCCGTCGGCAGGATCATCGCCTGCGGCGAGCCGTCGCAGAGGACGAGCAGTGAGCCCTCAAGCAGCATGGCGGCGGCGGCATCGGGGCGCTCGGTATAGCGGAATTTGGGGAAAATGTTGTACCATTTGCGGTGAATGAGGCATTCTGCAAGCGATTCCATGCCGAGGGAGAGAGCATCGGTTCGGATGGCGCTCAGCTTGTCACGAATGTTGCGAACGTAGCGCTCCTCGGCGCGCCCTTCAACGTAGCAGAGCGAGAGGGTAGTCTTCGCGCCCTCACCGACCGAGATCATCTCCATATGCAGGGCGTTATTGGCGACTCTGCGCCGCAGGATGCCTGTGTTGATGATGAGATTTTCAACAAATCCCTCGCGGGCACCGCGGAGCACCTGATCGTGCTGGGGCTCTTCGATGCTTCTGCCGGGGATCATTTTGGTGTCGGTGACCAGCATTCGGTCAAAGCCGTCTACGAGGAGCACCGAGCTGCCCGCGCGCAGATCGTCGCTCGCTTTGGTGAGATCATCGGTGAGGGTAAGGTTGCCGATGGGGAGCACACGGCTGCTCCATGCGGCGGCGGTCTCGCTCTTCTCGACGGGGCTGGCAAGATAGGCGGTGAGCAGCCGCTCGATGAGCTGATCGGAGGAAAGCGAGCTGATATAGATAAAGTGCGCATTTCGCCCGCCGAGCGAGAGGGTACGCACCTTCACGTCGAAGCATTTGCCCACCCCGCACGCCTCTTCAAAGGCGGCAACATCCCGGTCGTAATTTCCGCTGAGTTTCATTTGAATCGCCTCTTTCGGTAAAATGATAGATACACTCAGTATGGGCGATCAGCAACGAAAAAAAACGAAATTCAAAAAATATTTACTTTGTTTACACGAAACAGGGTGCAAATTGCAGAGAAATATGCTATAATGAAGACACCCTGAAACGAGTGCGGATACAGATTGGTGTCTATAATGAAATAAAACCAAGCGCTAAACGGAGGCGTGACCATGGATAAAGAATCCCTCAAATATAAAATATTTCTCACCCTGTCGGTGCTGGCAATCACCGTCGTCTTCTTCATGATCGTGCCAGAGTTTTACGATAACAGCCGCGCCGAGTATACCTACACACTGCTGGAGGACGGCACGGTCACCATCGACGGCTATACGGGCGCGCCCGCAAAGCTCGAAGTGCCCGCCGAGATCGACGGCTATACGGTTAGCGCCCTCTCCGAGAGCGCATTTGCCAACAAGACCGAGCTCGAAAAGGTCGTCCTCCCCGACACGCTCAAAGAGATCGGTGCATATGCCTTCTATAATTGCACGGGGCTTACCGAGCTCGAAGCGCCGGGACTGGAAAAGATCGGCTATTCGGCATTCTACGGCTGTTTTTATCTGAAAAACGTCGCATGGTCGGCGAATTTGCAGTCGATCGGCGATGCCGCATTTGCATCCTGCACGCGGCTGAAGTCGCTGAAGGTGCCCGCCTCCTGCGAATACATCGGCACAGACGCATTTATGGCGTGCGAATCGCTCATCCTCGATTGTTCGGAGAATGAGCAGGCGGCTGAGGTGGCGGCACAGTACGGGATCCCCACCGACTTCACCGAAAGCGACGATTGGTTGCTGCTGCAGGTCGGACTGCTCATTCTGGCAGTGCTTGTAGTGTTCGCTGTGGTCATGGTATTGATCAAGCGTCGCAAAAAAATCAAAAATAATCAAAAATAATGGCAAAAAAATTCCGAAAAGGGCTTGACAAGAGGCGTTCGATGTGTTATGATATATGAGCACTCGGATGCGCCCTTAGCTCAGCGGATAGAGTGCCCGGCTACGAACCGGTAGGTCAGAGGTTCGAATCCTCTAGGGCGCGCCATGAAAAAAGCCTCGTCGAAAGACGAGGCTTTTTTTAACTAAATCCCCCCTGATTGGCGGGTGAAATCCAACTTCGTTGGATGAAATCGCTGCGCGATGAAATCCCGCTTCGCGGGAAGAGACCGGGCGGATTTAGTTCATTTGAAACCGTAAGGTTTCGATTTCATCTGAAGCCGAAGGCTGCAGATTTCATCCGAACGGAGTGAGGATTTCATCGCGCAGCGATTTCATTGACTATGTGTCGGTTTGTGCTATAATAGACAAAAGAGGTGATAACAACGGCGGAAAACAAACTCGTGGATTTATCAACTGAATTTGCAATCAAAATCTTAAAATTGACAGATGGTGTCAAGGGACACTATTCGTTATCCGATCAACTCGAAAGAAGCGGTACAAGCATTGGGGCGAATATTCGAGAAGCAAAATACGCTCACAGCAAAGCGGATTTTATCGCGAAGCTGCAAATATCTCTCAAGGAAAGTTATGAAACAGAATATTGGATAGAGATCGCTCAAAAGGCAAATATCATTTCGGATGAGGTGGCGAAAAGTGTTTTGCACGATTGCGGCTCTATTCGCAGAATGCTCATATTCTCGATCAATACGGCAAAGGAGAACACAAAATGAAAATCACGATAGATGCTTTACAGGCATACTTGTCTGACCGTTACTACGACCGGGCAAATGAGCAGAGCCTGTTTATGAAACTGGTTGAAGAAATCGGTGAGGTTGCAGAGGTATTAAACAAGCGTGCCGGTCGTAAATCGTCAGACGAAACGGATTTACAGGAACAATTAGGGACGGAGTTGGCGGATATGATCCACTATATTGTCGCTATCGCTGCTATCAACAACATTGACCTGACGCGGATTATGATCGAGAAGGACAAGAAGGCTTCTGTAAAATACAACCATACCACTAATTTGGAATCTTTTTTATCCGATCAAGCACAGCGTGATGACTGAGAAAGCATACTTGGGGTCGTTCTTGTCTCAATTCTGCTCCGGTTGGTCATTATTTCACATAAAAAAGCCGTGTCGTAAGATGAGGCTTTTTCAGATGAAGTGCGCTGCGCACCTAAAAGCTCAAAATCCCTGTCCCTGACAGGGATTTTTTCATTTCTGTGCCCTATGCATAAAT
>CAYRQA010000027.1:0-16759 GCA_964426285.1 uncultured Lachnospiraceae bacterium
ACAACGAGAACTCCTACACCAGCCAGATGGTTCGCACCATCAAGTACTTCGCAGAACTGAACTAAGTTTTGTGATCCAAAGAAACCGCCGCAAGGCGGTTTCTTTTTTGCTTAGGGGAACCCCTCCAAAACTTCTGATATGCCAACATCGCTCACTCGAAATCGAGAAGATATCATCAAGTCTCTTCTCAAGCGTTCGAGGATCTCAGGGGACTTTTTTGGAAAAAGTTGCTTGAATATATTTTATCACATTTCAACAGAAATTGCAAGCTATTTCGGCAATCTTTTCTGCTTTATGCATTAAACAGAGCAACAACCTGTCCTTTTTCGACTTCTGTTCACCGTGGGGCATCGGGCGAATATACTGTACCATGCCCCTTGGGGCAACTATGAACAGAGGTGAACAGTATGACAGACAATTTGACCGGCATCGGGCATCTGATGATCACAGCCCGCACCGCCGGCGGTGCACTGCCCGTATCGGGGGTGCTCATCACGGTCAGCAGCGTCGGTGAAAACTGCGAGATCCTCGGCGTCCTCACCACGTCCGAGAGCGGCAACACCGATCTGCTCGAGATCGCCACGCCCCCGAAATCGGCATCCCTCTCCCCAGGCTACGCAGGTAATCCCTACACCACCGTCCTCATCGAAGCCGACAAGGAGGGCTTCTACAGCGGACAGTACCTAAGCGCCCCCATCTTCCCCGACGTACTGACCGTTCAGCCCGTGAATCTCCTTCCCCTCCCCGATTTCTTCGACGGCACACCGAGCGAGGGCACGCAGTTCTTTGACGAAAGCGAGGGATTCGACCTGTGAACAATATCCCCTTTCCCGTGATTCCCGAGACGATCACCGTACATCTCGGCACACCGGGCTCGTCAGCCGAAAACGTGACCGTCTCTTTCCCCGACTACATCAAGAACGTCGCCTCGAGTGAGATCTACCCCACATGGCCCGAAGAGGCGCTCCGTGCCAACATCTACGCGCAGATCTCCTATGCACTCAACCGCATCTACACTGAGTTTTACCGCTCGCAGGGCTATTCGTTCGACATCACGAACACGACTGCCTACGATCAGGCATTCGTCAACGGCAGGGATATTTTCGACAACATCTCGCGCATCGTGGATGAGATCTTCAACAGCTACCTGCGCCGTCAGGGGAGCATCGAGCCGCTCTTTGCCGCCTTTTGCAACGGTACGACCTCGACCTGTCCCGGACTCTCGCAATGGGGGACGGTCGAGCTTGCCGAGAATGGACTGACCCCCTTCGAGATCCTGCAAAATTACTACGGCGACGACATCGAGCTGATCGAAAACGTGCCGATCGAAAACATTCCGCCCTCTCTGCCCTCTGTGCCGCTCGCCTACGGCAGCTCGGGCAATGAGGTGCGGCAGATCCAGGTACGGCTCAACCGCATCGCGACCAACTACCCCGCCATTCCCAAAATCCACCCCGTCGACGGCATTTTCGGGGAGGAGACCCGCGATGCGGTGCTCACCTTTCAGCGCATTTTCGGGCTTACGGCAGACGGAATCGTAGGCAACGCGACCTGGTACAAGATTCAGTACCTTTACAACGGCATCAAGCGGCTTGCCGAGCTGACCTCCGAGGGGCTCAGCTATGCCGAGGTCGAGCGGCAGTTCGTCGAAGACCTCGAGCCGGGCATGAGCGGCATTCAGATCGCCATCCTGCAATACTTTTTGGCGCTCATTGCCGCATTTAAGCCCTCCATCCCACCCGTGACGATCAACGAAAGCTTCGACAGCGCCACCGAAGCGGCTCTGCGTGCCTTCCAGCGCGAATACGGACTGCCCGACACGGGCATCGTCGACCTTGCCACATGGGAAAAGCTCTACGACGCCTACGTCGGGCTGGTCGATGCACTGCCCGACAGCTATTTCACCAACACAGCCCGTCCCTTTCCCGGGCTTGCGCTGAGACCGGGGACCGAGAACGATTCGGTGCTCGTTTTGCAGGGCTATCTCAACACCATTTCCGAGGCTTACCCCGAGGTGCCGCCCGTCCCGAACAGCGGCTACTACGGTCCCGACACGGTCGCGTCTGTGACCGCCTTTCAGCGGCTCTACGGACTACCCGACGATGGGGTGACCGATGCCATCACCTGGCAGGCGATCGCGTCGGCTTGGGAGGACGTGATCAACGGTTTTCAGCGCAGTGAGGGGCAGTACCCCGGAGAGGAGATCGGCTGATGGACATTCGCGACACAAGGCTATCGATCATTGAGATACAGGAAAATCTGCGCGAGCTCTACAAGGCAGGCTGGGAGATCGCGCTCGTCATCCCCGACGGCATCTACGGGACACACACCCGCTCCGCGGTGAAGGCATTTCAGGCGCTCGTCGATCTGCCCGCGAGTGGGATCGTGAACTTTCCGACATGGACGCTGCTCGTCTATCACGCAAGCAACGCACGTGCCGAGCGAAGCGCTCCTCGTGCGATCCACCCATTCAATCGCCCGCTTGCAGGGGACACTGCGCAGAGGGGCGAGCGGTTTGACCTCGTACTCCTCGTTCAGCTTATGCTGAACGAAACTCAGGCTTATTCCGAGCCCCTCGAGCTGACAGGTCATCTCGATGAAGCGACCGAGGAAGCGCTGATCGATTTTCGGGAGAAAAACGGCATCGAGCCGAGCGGCTCGATCGACCGCGCCACATGGGATGCGCTGGCGGTCGCCTATGACAAATATTTGCCGCAAAACGCCGAGTATTGAATAGGCGGTCTTCACGGCTGTCGATACTCACGCTAGGATGACATGGGACTGCACACCCCGTATAGCGACCACTTTCCTTCCCCCTCGTAGGGGAGGCGTTTCGCCTCCCGCGCTTATGAAGGAGTTATACCGATGAAATCATTTGCCTCGACGGGATGGGAGACCCCTCCCCTACAAACATCTGCATCCATCGGTAGGGACGACATTGCCCGCGCAAGTCGGGGGCTTGCTCCCGCTACGTGATGGCTCTCCACCAAACCCGGTAGGGGAGGGGCTTGCCCCTCCCGTTCGCTTAAACGAACCCCTTCGTTCTGTTCTTTTTCTCTCTTTTCTTGAAAGAGAGAAAAAGAACCAAAAAGAGAGAAATCGCTTCCAAGGCATAGGGATTCCGCGCTCTGCGGAGCGCGGCTCGGGGGCTCGCCCCCAAGACCCCCGCGAGCTTTTGAAAAAGCTAGATCAAAACTTTCGGAAAAAGTTTGTGCTAACCCTGTCATCAGCAAAAAGGAGTGAGCTTATGACCAATCATTTTTCCCCTGCGGCGGCATCTGCGCTGAACAGCGCACTCGAATTTGCGGATGAGCTGGGGCATACTTATATCGGCTCCGAGCATCTCCTGCTCGGTCTGCTTGCCCAAAAGGGCGCCGCCTCCGATTTCCTCACCAAACGCGGCATCACCCTCGCAGCCAGCCGCGCCATCATCATCAGCCTCTCGGGTACGGGCAGCCGCACCGAACTCTCCCCTGCCGACATGACCCCCCGCGCCAAGGCGATCCTCGAAGCCGCCGCCCGTTGTGCCGCTGAAACAGCCCCTTCCCCATCGAATACCGCCTCACCCCCAAGAAGAGACAGTGGCTTCATCGCCACCGAACACCTCCTCTATGCCCTCGTCTGCGAGTGTCAGTCTGTCGGTGCAGGACTGCTCACCGCGCAGGGCGCTTCCCTCTCTGAACTCAAAGCCGAGCTGTCCGCCTACCTCAAGGCGGGCGGTGAGCGCACCACCGTCTACCGCGGCAAATCCGCCCCCATCAAACAGACCGCACTTGCCAAGTACGGCAAAAACCTCACTGCCCTCGCCTCCGAAGGACGGCTCGATCGCGTGATCGGCAGAGACCGCGAGATCCTGCAGGTCATCTACGTCCTCTCGCGGAGAAGCAAAAACAATCCCTGCCTGATCGGAGAGCCGGGCGTCGGCAAAACAGCGGTCGTCGAAGGGCTTGCACTGCGCATCGCCGACGGTCAGATCCCCGATCTGCTCGAGGGCAAGCAGATCTACAGCTTAGAAATATCCTCGCTGGTCGCGGGCGCGAAATACCGCGGCGAATTCGAGGAACGGATGCGGCAGGTGGTCGAAGACGCTTCCTCCGACAGCTCGGTCATCCTCTTCATCGACGAGATCCACACGCTCATCGGCGCGGGCGGTGCGGAGGGAGCGGTCGATGCAGCCAACATCCTGAAGCCCGCACTGGCAAGGGGACAGATCAGTCTCATCGGTGCTACAACGCTCGCCGAATACCGCAAGATTGAAAAAGATGCCGCTTTGGAGCGGCGGTTTCAGCCCGTAATGGTGAAGGAACCGACCCCCGAGGAGACGCTCGACATTCTGCGCGGCGTCAAGGACGCATTTGAAGCGCATCACAAGCTGCGCATCGGGGAGGATGCCATCCGAGCGGCGGTCGAGCTGTCGATTCGCTATCTGCCCGAACGGAGACTGCCCGACAAGGCGCTCGATCTGCTCGACGAAGCCTGCGCCTGTCTGCGCGTAAAGTGCGCCACACCGCCCGAGGCACTCAAAAAGCTGGAATGCGAAGCCCTGTCGCTGAGCAGCGAAAAAGAGGAAGCCATCCGCTCCCAGCACTTCGAGGAAGCCGCTTCCCTGCGTGACAGAGAAGCCGAAGCCAAAGTCCGTTGGCAGTCCGCGAAAGCCGAATGGCAGAAGGAGAGCGGCTCTGCGCACCCCGTGATCGGTGCGGCAGAGATCGCCGAGGTCGTAACTACCCGCACGGGCATTCCCGTCACGGGGGGGAGCGATCTGACCGATCTGCAAGCCAGACTGAATGCCCGCATCATCGGGCAGGCCAAGGCAACGGCGGCGCTTGCCGCCGCCACCCTTCGCTCGGTCGCAGGCATTCGCGACGAAAACAGACCTGCGGGCAGCTTCCTGCTCACCGGACCGACCGGCACGGGCAAGACCGAGCTGACCCATGCCTTCGCCGAGGCGCTCTTCGGCAGTCGGAATGCGCTCATTCGGCTCGATATGTCCGAAATGCGGGAAGCTCAGAGCGTGGCGAAGCTGATCGGTTCACCACCCGGCTACGTGGGCTACGACGAGGGCGGTCAGCTGACCGAAAAGATGCGGCGCACGCCCTATGCAGTGGTCGTGTTTGACGAGGTCGAAAAAGCGCATCCCGACGTGCTCAACCTGCTTCTGCAAATACTGGAAGAGGGCTGTTTGACCGATTCGAGCGGCAGGCGTGCCGATTTCCGTTCGGCATATGTCTTCATGACCTCCAATGCCACCTCGCCCGAGAAGCTGTCGAGCGCACCCATGGGTTTTCGCTCGGATGCAGAGGTCGGCGACAGACGGCGGGCGCAGGCAGAAGCCACCCTCAAGCGCACCTTCCCGCCCGAGCTGCTCGGCCGCATCGACGAGATCATCGTATTTGAGCCGCTGAGCGAGGATGCACTGCGGCAGATCGCCCTTTTGCAGCTTAGCGAACTGAAAAAGCGGCTTTCTGCGAAGGTAGATCTGACCTTTTCGGATGATCTGCCCGAGCTGCTCATCGACCGATCGGGCTCTGACGGCGGCAAGGAAAAGGGCGCACGTGCCCTTCGCACCTCCCTTCGAGCGCTTATCGAGGATCCGCTTGCCGCTTATCTGCTCAGCCACCCCCTTCCCGTCGGATCTGCGCTTCGCCTCTCTCTCAGCGACGGACAGCTTCAATTTGAGCCGCAAGCGAGCGGGATTACTCAGGTTCATTCCTGAGTAATCCCCAAAAGGGGCAAAAAAGTTGCACTTTTTTTCGAAAAATGCTTGACAAACCATCTCTGTTGTGTTATGATAATAGAGCTGTAATGAATACGCCCCTGTAGCTCAGCTGGTAGAGCATTTGACTTTTAATCAAAGGGTCTGGAGTTCGAATCTCCACAGGAGCACCAAAAATCCCGCACCAATGTGCGGGATTTTTACTTTTTCGCATATCCCCTTTCACCAATTGAGCAGATTTCACAAATTGTTCACACTTATCTGTAAAATCTATGTTATAATAGTGGAAATATTGTGTAAATTTACAAAATTTATCATCCGCAAAGGAAAATCGATATGAAACGATTCATTTGCCTTCTGCTTTCCGCTTTAATGCTGACCGCTTGCACACCCACACCAGATGACACACCTTCGGAGGATCCCCCCGTCCAAACACAGTTCGTCGTTCAGGACCTCGATCCGAGTGCCAGCTACGTAACCGGCAACTATGCAAAGGTCGAAGGGGCAACCATTCAGCAGTACCCCCGCCTGACCAATCTGCCCACCCTCTATATCGACCTCGACGACGGGCTTTCGCTCGGCGACGTCCAGCACGGTATCTACTCGACCGCCACCTACACCTTCGTCGACTGCTACCTCGAAACGAGCTACTATGAGCTCCCCCTCTCGATCAAGGGGCGGGGCAACTATTCGTGGTCCTTCGCACAGAAGCCTTATACCATCAAGCTTGACGACGCCGCCGATTTCCTCGGCATGGGCTCCGATTCGAAGTGGGTGCTCATCACCCTGTCAAGCGACAAGTCGATGATGCACAACTACCTCACTCAGAAGCTCGCCGCCGCCATGGGGCTGGAGGGCACGGTCGAGAACGAATACATTGACGTCGTGGTCAACGGCGAGTATTCGGGCACCTACGTCCTCACCGAAAGCATCGAGATCGATGAGAGCCGTCTGGATATCCCGAAAGACACCGGTATGCTCTTCGAGATTCAGATGAAATACCGCCACGAATGCGTCGTTTGCGCCGAAATGTATCAGAATTACCGTGACGATTCCCATTCGGTTCATCTTGAGCTCAAGGAGTACAAAGGGCAAGAGATCGATGAAATGACCAACGTCGCCAAAAATCAGGCACAGCGAGAGATCGATTTCTTCTTCTCGGCTGTAGAAGAAGCCATGAAGGGCGGCGACTTCGAAGCGCTGAGCGAGATCATCGACGTCGATTCCTTCGTGAACTGGTTTTTGCTCAATGAATTCACCAAAAACTACGACAGCCGCTTCGTCAGCAGCGTTTATTGCTACGTAAATTACAGCAAGCTGTATATGGGTCCCTGCTGGGACTACGATACCTGCTACGGCATCCAGTTCCCCGAGCCCGAGGGCAGCTTTATCTTAGAAGAATCTCCTTGGTATCAGTGGCTCTTCGACTACAGCCCCGAATTCGTGGAAAAAGTCAATGAACGCTGGACCGAACTGCGTGAGGAAGGCGGTCTGATCGATCAGTTTATCGCCTCGATCGACACCACCGTCGAGTACATTGCAATGTCCGAAAAGCTGCAGCACAACCTCTATCCCCACAGCGAGCTGACCGATATCCCCTTTGAGGATGCAGTCGAGTACCTCAAGAACTGGATCGATGCACGCATCGAATGGATGGACTGGGAATATATGCTCTATTGATCGCACCTCGGCTCTGTTCAAAAGCGTGCACACTAAAAGAATCCGACGGAAAACCCGTCGGATTCTTTTAGTTTCCGAGTTTTTTCTTTGCACCTCGGCGACCGATCACAAAAGCGGTCATCGATGCCGCCGCAGGGAGCGAGAGCACAACCGCAATAGAACTGACCAAGCCCTTCACCGCCTCTATCAGGATAAAATCAGTATTGAGCAGGCTGATCGCAGGCATACTGTACATATAGTAGACCACGATCAGATTGATACTGCCTCCCACAAAGGCGAGAATGAGCGTATTGGTCATCGTGCCCATGATATCTTTGCCGATGTTGATGCCGCTTTGCAGAAGCTGCCTCGAGGTCATGGCGGGATTCTGTGCTTTTAGCTCATAGAGTGAGGACACGATCGACATACAGGTGTCCATGACCGCACCCATCGAGGCGATCAAAATACCCGCAGTCAGCAGATTATCGATGCGGAAGGAGGTATTTTCGGTGATGAAGAGCAGATTTTCCGCTTCGGGTGTATTGAGCGTCGAAATGTTGCCGATCACACTGACCAGCCATGCGAGAATGCCCGCAAATGCGGTACAAGCCGTACAGCAGACGGTGGCAATCAAGCTCTTCGCGCAAAATCCGTTGAGCACGACCATCGTATAGAGGGTGGAAATCAGGACGACGATGATCGCCGCGAGGATCGCAGGCAGACCGTTGATCAGCATCGGCATGAACAGAAAGATGACGTTGAGCAGCGTCACCAGCAGTGCCGCAGTTGCGGCAATTCCCTTTTGGCGACCGAACAGGACGACTAAGCCTATAAAGAGCAGGGCAAGCACGGTGATGATCCCCGAACGCTCGTAGGAGGAGATGTTGGCGGTGAAAAAGCCGTCGTAGCTGTTCAGAATATAGCGTGTGCCGACCTTTCCTTCGAGTTGCATGGTGCGCGTGACGTAATTGTTGACCTCAACGCTCTTTCCTTTGTATGCACCCGAGGTGATCTCAAATTTCAGTCTCTGCCTGCCGATGCGGATGTAATCATAGTCGGGATCGACGCCCATGTCCTCCTCGACGATCTCAACGACCGTCGCTTGGGCGTATTCGACCCCCTCGGGATAGTCGGCAGGTCGCTCGAATTCAAGCCCTTTATTGATTCCCCAAAGAAGGGCGATGTACAAAACGATAAACAGAACGTGATAAACTGCTTTTTTCATCTATTTCCTCAAATATATTCTCAAAAATCTTCTGAAACCAACGGCAGAGAACCCACACGCCCTTTCGGGCAGCGCAGGTCCGTTTTTCCCGGTGATTGATTGGGAGCAATAATGCCTTATGCGCGGATATAGTCGGTGATCATTGCGAAATCGCCGTTGTCCACTACGCCGTCCAGGTTGATGTCGCATTCGGGCGCCTCAGTGCTCTGGTAGTTTGCCAGTGCCAGCGAGAGGTCAGCCAGCGTTACGTTGCCGTCCCGGTTGATGTCGCTTGCCTTTTCATAGGAGTAAAGAACGGTGATTGCCTCCCCCTTCAGAATGGTCGAAGCGATATCCTTGTTATCGCTCACATATACGGTATCTGCTTTGGTCAGCGCAACGGTGACTTCGTCTGCGTCAACGCCTTCCTTCAGCTTGAAGGTATACTTCACGACAGCAGTCTTTTCTGCCGTATCGATGGGGGTGGACAGACCGATGATGTAATCTGCCACGCCGTCCTTGTCGTCCACGCTCTCAAAGAGAACGTTGTCAAGGTTGCTCTCGATACCAACCAGCTCGAGCAGGACTGCGTCATAGGAAAGGGCGGTGTTGAATGCGTTTGCATCGATGGTGTTGCCGAAGGAGACGGTGAACTCAACGGTATCGTCTTCTTCAACGATGATCATCTCTTCGCCGTCCACATAGGAAGTGGCGTTGTCTTCGAGCTCGCGCTCTACGGAGAAGGAGTCCTGAACGTACATCTCGGTGGTGATGGTATCGGTAGCGGTGTCGTATTTGAATGCGTAGTTTACAACGCTGATCTTTTCGTTGGTGACTTCGAGCATGGTGATCATCTGCTCTTTCTTGACATCGCTCTGATTCATGGTAGCCGAGTTGTAGTCAAGGAAAGAATAGTTCAGTGCAAGCAGGTCGCCTTCGCCTACCGTGTAGTTCTTGGGAGAGTACCACTTCAGAGCGCCTGCATGACCGCCTACCATATAGAGGGGGACATTGTCGCCCTGCGTGTAAGTGCCGTTTTCATCGGGGATCAGACCTGCGTTCTCCCCTTCTGCGGTTACGAAGCCTCTCGAGTAAACGTGGTCGTGACCCTGGAGTACGAGGTCAATGTCGAGTTCTGCGAACTTGGGCGTCCAGAACTTTCTGGCTTCAATTACGTCGCTGTCGGTGATGTGCGATGCCCCGGTGTAGAGCGACTTGTGGAAACCCACGATGATCCACTGTCCGTGTGCCTTTGCATCTGCAACTTCTTCACGCAGGTACGCTTCCTGCTGATCTCTTGCATCGGTAGAGTAACGTGCGGATTCGAGGTTGAGGATGATGAACTTGACGGTGCCGTAGTCGAAGCTGTAGGCGATTTTGCCTGCTTCTGCGGGTGCGTTGATGTGCTGGTACATCTCATCGTTGTCATGGTTACCCTGCGTGATAGCGAGGGTGTGGCTCGAGAACAGATCCTCTCCGCCGGTTGCGTATACGCCGTCGTTGTTGAAGAACCACTCCCACTGCTTTTCGTTGTTGTTGGTGTCGGTCTGGTCGCCTGCAAGGAAGACGAAGTCGGGGTTCATGGCATCTACTTGTGCAAGGGTCGCACCCAGTGCCTTGGCATTGGAAGCGTTCGAGACCTGCGTGTCAGCCAGGTATGCGAAGGTGAAGGCAGTGGTATCACCCTGTTCAAGTGCGGTCTTAAAGGTGCCGTCATAAGTATTGAAACCGTCACCCACGGTGTAGTGGTACTCTGTGTAGGGTTCGAGACCGCTGACGGCGATCTCGTGGATAAACTTACCGCCGAGCCCCTGATAAGAGATGCCTTCGACGTACTGTACCTCGCCGGTGCCGTCTGCCTTCTGATAGGAAATGACCGTGCGGGTATCTGCTACGGTAGTGTAGGTCACGTTGACCTGAGTGGCTGCGTCGTCACCCACATGGACATTGAGCTGCCGCGGTGCTTTGTCTGCTTCTACTACAGCACGGCTGACGAGCTGATTGGATACGCTTGTATCCTCAGCGGTGGCTGCCATTGCCTGAACGGCGGCAGGTACCATCATTGCCAGCGCCAACGTGATCGCGCTGACTTTTTTCAGTTTGTTCTGAATCATTTTTATTCTCCTTTTTCTGTTTCAGCCTTACAGCTAATATATATCAATGCGCATACTACGATTACTGCAATCACCGCACAGCAAATCAGCAGCGTGGGCGCATTAACATCATTGGTTTGGGGGACTTCGGGCTTTTCCGACGGATCATCGGTCACACCCGTGGTGGGCTGTCGGGTCGAGGTAGCAGGTTGATCGCTCACGGTGTCCGATTGATCGGACGAGGTAGTGGGCGTGGGTTGCACGGGGGTCAGGGCAGAGGGGGCGGTGGTTGTCACTTCAGAAGGCTGTTCGGGATTCTCTGCAGGTCGTTCGCCGTTTGTTTCAGTGGCGGGCGGTTCGGTGGTTTCCGCGGGTGCAGTCGTCTCAGTCGGGGGCGGCGTGGGATTGCCAGCATTGCGGCTCAGATTCACAATGAGCTCGCAGGTAGTCTGAACACTCTTATAATCGGACAGCATGATTTTAACGCTTTCCACATTAATCGCCCAATCACCTGCTCCTTGACAGATGCCCGAAACGCTCAGTTTGGTCGTGCCGGTGTATGCCTCCGATACGTTATAGCCAAACCATACACACCCTCTTGCCTCGGTCGGTCCGATCGCTTTGGCACCGTTATCGACCTTCACCGACGTGATCTCGATCTCTTCGCTGAGGATCAAACCGACATCCGCCGTTCTGTAGGCATCCTGTGAATTCAGCTCGATAATGATCGTAAACGCGCCATCATCGCCTACAAGCACATTGGTTTCGGATACCTTCACGGTAAGACCGTTTTCGGCTGCCGAAACAGGCATCACCGAAAGCATTGCCGAACAGAGCAAAAACGATACCACAATCGCGCTTGCTTTATGTAATAAGTTCTTCATTCCTATTTCCTTTCACGCTTCGATGGCTCTATTTTATCAGTACGATGTAAAATGAAATAGCGCGGCATAAAAAAATCTCGGTAAAACATTGGCAGCCAAAACGACCAAAATTTTACCGAATCATGCCTTGAACGCCAAAACCCTCTCCTTACGGAGAGGGTTTTGCGTGTTACTTATTCTTTTTCTTCTTTTTGCCGTCGGGCTTTTCGCCGTTGATAATCGTTTCGCCGGTTTCTGCGGCAGTTTCAACCTTCTCGGTCTTTTCAGCGGGCGCGGCAGGCGCTACATAACCCTTGGTCGCACTGACTGGTACGTCGACGCTCTTGATCGCGGTCTTGAGGATACGGATCTTGGTGCAGTCGCGGCTGGTCTCGATGACGCAGGTCTCTTCCTTGATCGAAACGACGCGTCCGATGATGCCGCCGATGGTGGTGATCTCGTCGCCGACCATCAGATTGTTACGCATATCGTTGGTCTCCATCATCGCCTACAAGCACATTGGTTTCGGATACCTTCACGGTAAGACCGTTTTCGGCTGCCGAAACAGGCATCACCGAAAGCATTGCCGAACAGAGCAAAAACGATACCACAATCGCGCTTGCTTTATGTAATAAGTTCTTCATTCCTATTTCCTTTCACGCTTCGATGGCTCTATTTTATCAGTACGATGTAAAATGAAATAGCGCGGCATAAAAAAATCTCGGTAAAACATTGGCAGCCAAAACGACCAAAATTTTACCGAATCATGCCTTGAACGCCAAAACCCTCTCCTTACGGAGAGGGTTTTGCGTGTTACTTATTCTTTTTCTTCTTTTTGCCGTCGGGCTTTTCGCCGTTGATAATCGTTTCGCCGGTTTCTGCGGCAGTTTCAACCTTCTCGGTCTTTTCAGCGGGCGCGGCAGGCGCTACATAACCCTTGGTCGCACTGACTGGTACGTCGACGCTCTTGATCGCGGTCTTGAGGATACGGATCTTGGTGCAGTCGCGGCTGGTCTCGATGACGCAGGTCTCTTCCTTGATCGAAACGACGCGTCCGATGATGCCGCCGATGGTGGTGATCTCGTCGCCGACCATCAGATTGTTACGCATATCGTTGGTCTCCTTCTCCTGCTTCTTCTGAGGACGGATCATGAAGAAATAGAAAATGATGACCATAACGACCAGCATGATGATGGTGATCCACGAGCTCGAAGCTTCCGCACCTGCTTCCAGCAATTTAATAAAATTCATAAACAGTTACTCCTTTAATTTCCAAACTGAATTTATTATACAGCATTTATTCGATAATTGCAAGCGTTTTTTGAGAAAATTCACCTTTCGGTCAAAATTCCGTTAAATATTTGACATTCGTTTATTTTGCGAGCTTGTTGATGTCCTTATTGGTACCCATGATCGCGATCACGTCGTTCTCGCTGAAGGGACGGTCGGGCGCGGGATTCAGATTGATCTTGCCTGCGCCGTTCTCCTGCACGGCGATGATGTTGACGCCGAACTTGCGGCGGACGTTCAGCTCGATCATGCTCTTGCCCACCCACGACGAGGGCACCTTCTGCTGAATGATCGAATAATCGTCCGTATAGCGCAGGTATTCGAGTACGTCCTGCTTTTCGAGGGTATGCGCCAGCTTTTCGCCCATGTCGCGCTCGAGGAATACCACCTCGTCTGCGCCTACCTTCTTCAGCACTTTTGCTTCGAGCTCACTGCTCACACGGGCAACCACCCACCCAAGTCCCATTTCCTTGAGGGTCACGGTGAGCAGAATGGTATCGTTGATCCTGCCGGGAAAGCTGATGACCGCGCAGTCATAGGAGGTCACCCCCGCAGAGCGCAGAACCGCCTCATTCAACGGATCGCCGATGATGGCGTCGGTGACGACGTCCGCCATTTCGCGAACGGCATTGTCATCCTCATCGATGACCATGACCTGCTTTCCGCTCTTTTCGAGGGTCAATGCAACTGTTTTTCCAAAGGGACAAAGTCCGAATACAACAAAAGATTTCATGATTTTTGGTCCTTTCACATCTATATTCTATATAAATAATATCAGCCTACCATAAAGGGCACCTCGGGGTAACGGAGGGTGTCATTCCGTGCGGCACGCCGCAGTGCGAGTGAGTAGGTAATGGTGAGTATTCCCACCCTGCCCATGTACATGAGGAGCATGATCCAGAATCTGCCGAAGAGATTGAGGCTTGACGTAAAGCGGAGCGACAAACCGACGGTGGCATACGCCGAAGCGGTCTCATAGAGTGCCGTCATCGCAGGAGCATCGCAGACTGCCGAGATCAGCAGTGTCGAGCCGCCGACGAAAAAGAGCCCGATCATGCAAAGGGTCATGGCACGCAGGACGGTATCCTTGGAGATCGTGCGGTGAATGAGAACGATCTCGTGTGCACCGCGTGCGATCTGCACGACCGAGTAGACGAGCAGTCCGACCGTCGCGACCTTAAGACCGCCCGCCGTTGAGCCCGACGCACCGCCGATCATCATGAGGATGACCGAGACCGCCTTTCCCGCTTCGCTCATGGAAGCATTATCGAAGGCGGCAAAGCCTGCCGTTCGCAGTGATGCCGAATGGAAGAAAGCGGCGTTGAGCTTACCGCCGACCGACAGTCCCGCCAGTGCACCCTCCCATTCGAGCACCAGCGTCAGGACAAACCCGAGTACCAGCAGCAGTCCTGTCATGATCAGCACCACCCGCGAGTAGATGCCCAATCGGTCCACCCTGCCGTTGAGGTCGGAGGCGATCCTCGTTCGCTTGGCACGCAGGTGACGTATACGGCTGACGATCACGTCAAAGATATCCATCCACACCACGTAGCCGATGCCGCCGATGATGGTCAGCGCCGCAAGCGTGCCTGTCGCCAACGGTGCTTCTGCAAATGCCGACATACTCGTACCGCCTCGGAAATCGCCCATTATATCGAAGCCCGCGTTGCAAAATGCCGAAACCGCATGGAAAACCGAGCGGTAGATGCCGTTTTTCCACCCGAAGAGCGGGACGAATTGGGTCGCCAGCAGGAGTGCACCTGCCCCCTCGAAGAGGAAAGTGCCCGCCAGCAGCCGTCCGACGAAGCCTCCCGATACTCCCTCTGACGAGGACAAGCCGAGCGATTCGGCTACTAATCGGTTTTCTCTTGGAGTGATCGTCCTGCGAAGCAGTCTCGACATGAGCACCGCCACCGACATAAACCCAAGTCCGCCTATTTGAATCATGGCGAGGATCACGAGCTGCCCGAAGATGCTCCAGGTCGATGCCGTATCGGTGACGGTCAGCCCCGTTACACAGGTGGCTGAGGTTGCGGTAAACGCCGCCGTCGAAAAGCGCACACGCTCACCGCTTCGGGTGGATATGGGCAGCATGAGCAGCAGTGTGCCGATGAGGATGATCAGCAAAAAGCCGACGGTTAGTACCTGCGCCGGTGAAAATCGGCGTTTTTCTTTGTTTTTTGGTTGCATTTTTCTCCTCTGCGTCACGGCAGGGGCTCTGCCCCTGCACCCCGCCAAGAACCTTTTTGAAAAAAGGTTCTTGGAACTCCAAAAACTTTTTTAAGCCCGACGAATACTCGTCGGGCGAGTATTTCGTCATTCATTTCTTTATAGATTCACATGAAGCATGGCTTCCTGTTCGCTTCTCATCCGCTCATAATCCTGTCTGAGCAATGCGCACAGTCCGATGTCGCGGTAGCTTCCCCTCACCAGCATCAGCTGGCGCAGGATGCCCTCGTAGGTCATGCCGCAATGCTCCATGACTCGACGGGAGGCTTCGTTTTCCGCCATATAGCGCCCCTCAATGCGATTGAGCCCGAGCCTGCAAAAGCCGAATTCGATGACCGCCGACGCCGCCTCTGCCGCGTACCCCTTATGCCGAAAGGCTTGGTTGAGCACATAGCCGATCTCACCGACGCTATGCCGCTCATCGAGACGGGCAAAGCCGCAAGTGCCGATCATTCTGCCGCTCTCCCGTTCGACCACCGCCCAGTCATAGTAGCCGCCGCTGCGGTACATTCGCTGCACCATGGTGAGGTAGGATTTTGTATAGGCGATCGACGGGTGGGGATTCCAGAGCAGATAGCGTGTGTTCTCCTCCCTGCAGGCGTATTCGTACATATCGACGCAGTCCTGCTTCTCCATCCTGCGCAGGATCAGACGAGGGGTCTCGATGATCGGGAAGGGTTTAAAAATCTTGTCATAACGGTTCATGACAACGGAAACCTCCGTAGCACGGGTATTTTCTTACTATTATAACATAAAAACAGAAATACGCAAGAATATATTCTGATTTTTTTTACAAAAAACTTGAAATATTTCATCGGTTGTGCTATGATATTATTATGCTTATTAAAAGGAGTAATTTCATGAGTGCCCGTATTTCTTTTTTGGGCGCGGGAAATATGGCATCTGCCATCGCCCGCGGCATCCTCGCTTCCGCCCCCGATCCCCGCATCTGCCTCTATGACACCGACAAGGGCAAATATCTGCCCTTCGCTCATACATCTGTGAAGACTGCCGACACCCTCGCCGAAGCGCTCACCTGCGGTGAGTTTATCGTACTCGCGGTCAAGCCTCAGCATCTCCCCGCGCTTTTTGAACAGATCAAGGAAACTGCCATCCCGCTTGAAGGAAAGGTGATCGTCTCGATCGCCGCAGGCATCTCGATCGGACGCATTTCCGATGCGCTCGGCGAACTGCCGATCGTGCGCGCCATGCCCAACACCCCCCTGATCGTGGGTGCGGGTGTGACCGCCCTCTGCCCCAACGCACTTGTGAGCGAGGATGTCTACCGTGAAGCCGAGGCGATCTTCTCGGCGGCAGGTCAGGTCATCCGTCTCGAAGAGGACCGCATGAACAAGATCATCGCCGTGACCTCCTCCTCCCCCGCCTACGTCTTCCGCTTCGTGAAGGCGATCGCCGAAGCCGCCAAGGCTGACGGCTTTGGCGACCTCGAGGATGAAACCCTGTGGAAGCTGGTCTGCGACGTGGTCACAGGCTCCTGCAAGTTGCTTGCCGAGAGCGGACAGTCACCCGATGCCCTCATCCGCATGGTGACCTCTCCCGGCGGCACCACCGAACAGGCAAACCGTGTCTTCGAGGAGCGCGGCTTCGAGCAGATCATCGCCGACGCCATGTCCGCCTGCACCAAGAAAGCGGAGGCTATGTGACCAAGGGGCAGAGCCCTCCTGCCAAGGGCTCTGCCCCCTGT
>CAYRQA010000028.1:0-7056 GCA_964426285.1 uncultured Lachnospiraceae bacterium
GCACCTTATAGGGCTCGCCCTTCTCTTCCATGAGTGCGATCGCCTCATCTCTGGGCAGAGTGAAGCGCTCGAGCTTGAGGTTTTCCTTGACGATCTTCTTCATCTCGCCCTCGAGTGCAGTGAGTGCTTCGGGACCGAAGGAGAGGTCGCTGTCGATGTCGTAGTAGAAGCCTTCCTCGATCGAAGGACCGATGGTCAGCTTGGCATCGGGATAGAGGCGCTTGACCGCCTGCGCGAGGATGTGCGATGCGGTGTGGTTAAAGGTGCGCTTGCCCCCCTCATCCGCGAAGGTGAGCGGTGCGACGACGTCACCGTCGCTGATGGCGGTGGTCAGGTCGACGACCTCACCGTTCACCGTTGCGGCGATCACTTCCCTGCTGATGAGCCCCGCTTCCTTGATGGCGTCATACGCCGTCTGCGCGGTCTCGCTCGTAAGTTCAATTCCGTTGACTTTGCATTTCATGTTCATTTCCTCCTTCTGAAATACAATGCACCCCGCATATGGGGGATGCCCATATGCGGGGTGCCTTCGTGTCGGCACGGTTCCACCCGCAATTTTCACTCATTCTGGTAACGTTATTCACCATACGGTGGTAAAAAGCAAGATCACTGCACGGCGTTTTCAGCTACTCGCCGCTCTCTGTCGAAGTACCTCTGACCTTTCATGTCCGTAGGGTAACCTTTCGGTTACCCTATATCATACACCCAAAATGGCGCTTTGTCAAGCACTTTTGCAAATTTTCCGTCGAACAACGAAGTTCCATTTTTGGTGCAAAATATTAAAAATGACAATTTCGGTGTGAAATTGGTGCATTTATGCTCCAATTTTTGCACCACTTTGTTTGCGGTCTTTTGGTGCAAAATTCGGTGCAAAATCACGCTTCTAACGGGAACATTTTTCGCTATGACAGACCTTGCCGATATGATAAATGACAGTCATTTCGGCGGGCGGAGTATGACTGTCATTTTCAAATGAAAACATATAGATTGGTTATTGATGGGAGGCGGATTTGTCCGCCTCATTTCGATATGACAAGGCGCGGATTCTCTTTTCGATATGACGGCAGAACTTTTCGGGATGATTTCTTTCCTCTCATTTCGACAGGGGGGAACTTCCTCTTGCCATAACGAAAGGATAATCATTTTCTTTGTCATAGAAAAAGGACAGCTTCACCCTCAAAAGTGTGTTCCACTTTTTGAGGGTGATTTTCGGTAAAAGACGGTCATTTCGGAGGGGAAAATCATCTCCTATGATTTTTGATAGATTTTCATTTATCACGGAAAATCATAAGGAACTTCGTTTTATTCACAAGCATTTTCGATTTTACGGGGGTGTACAGTCATATTTACTACTGCGAAACCACTCTGCAACGCAAAATCATCTATCACCAATCCTAAAGGGGAGGCGTATTTAAAATCGAAGTTCCAAGTTGACAGCGCCGTATAAACGACCGTCTTTTCTGCCGTACAACCGCCGAAATACCATAGGTGCTGTCATCCCGCCCCGGTTCAAAAGTGGGTACACTTTTCCCCGGTTATTACCCCTGTTTTTATCCCACTTTTCACAACATAATGAAAAGGCGGAAACTTAAAGCTTGCAAAATTTGAGTCATTTTAGCTTTTCCAATATAAAAGAATAATTCTCGGGAATGTGCGGCAATGTACAATTTGAACAGTCCTTTACAACTTTATCTGTAAAGCAGTAGTTACCGCCGCAGTCCTCAAAATGATAAAGCGGGCAATAGCAAAACAGGCAATTAAAGCTTTCGTCATTCACTACCTTATGGCAAGGAAATTTATCACATTCGCAGTTTCTGAAAAAAGAGGAACAGTTTTTCATTTTCTTTCTCCTTTAGGCTACACCCTTTCTTGCTTTGCGGAAACAATATTCAGTCCATAGTTCTAAACCGAGTGGCATTAAACACAGAACCGCATAGCCCATATAAAAAAGATAGGACATAGAGGTTATCGGCATCATAATAATTCTCGGATCATACACGATATCTGTCTGTTTCAGCATTACACCCATCACGGTTATTGTTATACAGGCAAACATACCAATAACATAGGCTCTGTCACGATTATCAAATCGGTAAATGGAGAATGCTTTTCGTCCTCGTAATGTACTGCCTCTGCTTTGCATAGATTCTGATGATAAGGTCAGAGAATCAATCGTCCAAGTGATCAGCATAGAGAATATGCGAATACAGTTTCGTAAACGCACAAAAATATTACCCTGATTTACACCTCTGCCGATGCCGCGCTGTGCCATATTGATTTTTTTTGCTTCCTTCTTGATTCTCGGCACCATACGGAGAAGAATAGAAAGAAACAAGGAAAGCCTCGGACTTACTCTTCCGAACAGATACACGACCTTATCGGAGGAAAACACAGAATATACGCAGGAAAACCAAATCATCACACCAGCAACAATTAGCCCCAACACGATGCCGTAAACCAAAGATTCCAATGTGATATTATTTCCAATAAAATTTTGCTCCAGCACCGTAACACCAAAATGGGTATAAGAGCTGTAATAAAGAGCCAACGCACCAATAAGAGGAAGTAATACAAGATTGAATATTACTGCCTTGATTTTATTCCTTTTTACACTGTATGCAAAAGCACACAGAAATGAAATTAGCAGAAAAATCGGGTGCTGAAAGGTAAGCATACCGAAGATTACTATTGCAAAATAAATTTAATTTTAATCATTATAGCATATTGCAGCTCAAATAGCAATATAAAAAAAGAAACATTTTTTGAACAATTCAAAAATACTGTTTTGCTGTAAAGAGCGATTGTAAAAGCAATATAGCGGCAAGGATTACTCCCTGCCGCCGTTGCCCTTTTAAATAATAAATATGTAACTGCTGTTCTTTGTGGTAATCGTTAGGTGTTCTTCGGTCTGCTCTATTTTGCCGTAACCTGTAGTCAGCCGAAAGTCCTTTTTATCAGTTATCATTATGAACTGTTCACCGGGACGTTTATGCTCACTTTTGCCTATGTATAGCGTTCCTTTACAGCCTACGAATTTACACCGCCAATCCCATTCGTATGTGTTTCTGTCGTCAAGCTGCTCTACCGAAACGAGCGTAGCGTTTTCAAAGGTTTCAATCACTTTTGCCATACGCTCACCTTATTCCCCGTACATCTGACATTCACGGACAAGGCTTCGTATCTGCTCGTCGCTCATATCGGGATAACGCCGTCTGTACTGCTCGTAGAGCGTGTTTTGGCTTGTGTCGTCAAAACGGGTCTATGGTGTCGCAGTAGGCTTGCAGAGTGCCGTTTAACGCCATCACAGCGTATTCTAACGGCTTTTCCACCTTGAGGGCTTGCAGTTTCCCTTGTGCCTTGATACCGATGCTCAAATCGGCTTTTATGCCTTTACATAGCAGAGCAACCATTGTGCCGTCCGAAAACAACAGTTCCACTGTTGCTTCGTCCCAATTATACTTATATTTAATAGTGTTCATCTTCATTCCTCGCAATACTTTTTTTATTCGTAAGCAATGTATTACACGGATCGATTCCGCCCACTGTTTCCTTAACTATGGGAAACTCCCTTCTCCCATTTGCTGACAGCCTGTCCCGATATGCCCAGCTTTGCGCCGAGTGCCTCTTGCGTAAGCCCTTTGGCTTTGCGCAAATCGCTGATTTTCTCGTTGATAGGTTTCATCTTCATTTCCTCATTTCGTTCGAATTTGGATGATCATCTTGACTATATTGTATCAGCTTTTTGCGCGCCTGTCAATAAACCATTCATTGGCGACGCCAAGACCGCAAGTTGAAACCACACGCTCTGCGCTCCCGATTCAACCTGCGGTTGGATGCCATACAAAACAGCTGCCGTCATGATGACGACAGCTGTTTTGCTTTATCGAATTGCATCCTTCATCGACTTGACGTACTCGCCGATATATTTCGGTGCATCCTTGCCGTGCTTTTCGAGCAATTTAATAATTGCCGAGCCGACGATCGCGCCGTCCGCGAGGTTTGCCATCTTCTTTGCCTGCTCGGGGGTCGAGACGCCGAAGCCGATGGCACAGGGAATGTCGGTGTTCTCGCGGACGACCTTCACGATCGAGGCAAGGTCGGTCTTGATCTCACTGCGCATACCGGTCACGCCGAGGCTCGAAACGATGTACAAAAAGCCCTCCGCTTCCTTGGCGATCATCGCAATGCGGTGCTCGGAGGTAGGTGCGATCAGCGAGATGAGATCGACGCCGTATTTGCGGCTGATCGGCAGAAATTCCTCCTTCTCCTCGAAGGGCAGATCGGGCAGGATAATACCGTCGATGCCCACCTCTGCACACTGCGAGAGAAAGCGCTCTGCGCCGTAGGAGAAGACGACGTTCGCGTAGGTCATGAAGACCATCGGAATGGTGATATCGGTGCGAAGCTCGCGCACGAGGTCAAACACCTTGTCGGTGGTCACACCACCGCTCAGTGCGCGAAGGTTTGCACCTTGGATAACGGGACCTTCCGCAGTCGGATCTGAAAAAGGAATGCCCAGCTCGATGAGGTCGGCACCGTTTGCCACAGCTTCGCGAACGGTGGCGGCAGTCGTTTCGAGGTCGGGGTCACCGCAGGTAATGAAGGGAATGAACGCTTTCCCGTTCTTGAATGCATTTTTGATATTACTCATGGAGATCCTCCCCTCTGTAGCGGGCGATCGCGGCACAGTCCTTGTCGCCTCTGCCCGAGATCGTGATGACGATGATCTGATCCTTGCCCATCGTCGGCGCGAGCTTTTTCGCGTAGGCAACGGCGTGCGCCGATTCGATGGCGGGAATGATGCCCTCGGTCTTGGCGAGGTACTCGAATGCGCAGACCGCCTCCTCATCGGTGACGGGGACATACTGCGCTCTGCCGATGTCGTGCAGGTGGGCGTGCTCAGGTCCTACACCGGGATAGTCAAGTCCCGCCGAGATCGAGTAAACGGGTGCGATCTGACCGTACTCATCCTGGCAGAAGTAGGATTTCATGCCGTGGAAGATGCCGACCGAGCCTGTTGCGATGGTGGCGGCAGTCTCGTAGGTGTCGATGCCCCGTCCCGCCGCTTCACAGCCGATGAGCTTGACGTCCTTATCTTCGATAAAGTGATAGAAGCTGCCGATGGCGTTCGAGCCGCCGCCGACACAGGCGATGACCGCGTCGGGCAGTCTTCCCTCCCCCGCAAGCATCTGCTCCTTGATCTCCTTCGAGATGACCGCCTGGAAATCGCGCACGATCGTCGGGAAGGGGTGCGGTCCCATAACCGAGCCGAGGCAGTAGTGGGTATCGTCGATGCGGTTGGTCCACTCGCGCATCGCCTCGGAAACGGCATCCTTCAGCGTCGCCGTGCCCGTCTTGACGGGGATGACCTCTGCCCCGAGCAGACGCATACGGTAGACGTTGAGCGCTTGGCGGATTGTGTCCTCCTCGCCCATGAAGACGACGCACTCCATGCCCATGAGGGCGGCGGCGGTTGCCGTGGCAACGCCGTGCTGACCTGCGCCCGTCTCGGCGATGAGACGGGTCTTGCCCATCTTCTTTGCAAGAAGCGCCTGTCCGAGCACGTTGTTGATCTTGTGCGCGCCCGTGTGGTTGAGGTCTTCGCGCTTGAGGTAGATCTTCGCACCGCCGAGGTCACGGGTCATCTTCTCGGCATAGTAGAGCCGCGAGGGTCTGCCCGCATATTCGTTGAAGAGCTCGGTCAGCTCACGGTTGAATTCGGGGTCGTTTTTATAGAAATCATACGCTTTTTCGAGTTCGATGACGGCGTTCATCAGCGTTTCGGGGATGTACTGCCCGCCGTGAATGCCGAAGCGTCCGCTTTGATTGGTCATATTTGTTCTTCCTTTCTCACGGCACTCACAAATGCCGCCATTTTGGTTATATCTTTGAAGCCGTCGGTCTCAATGCCCGAGCTGACGTCAAGTGAATAGGGGTGAAGGGTTTCGATGGCATCGCGCAGGTTGTCGATCGACAGCCCGCCTGCGAGAAAATAGGGGCGATCGAGAGCCCCTGCCAGCGACCAGTCGAAGACAGCGCCCGTGCCGCCGTTACCCGAATCGAGCAAGATATAGTCGGCGCTCGATTGCCTTGCTCCTTCGATGTCGGCGGCGCTGTCGATGCGGAATGCCTTGATGATCGGCGCATCGGTGAGCGCTCGAAGTCGGGCAATGTAGTCCTCATCCTCGCCGCCGTGGAGCTGAGCGATGTCGATGATGCCCGCTTTCAGCAGTCCGGCGACCTTTTCGGGCGCTTCCCTGACAAAGACACCGACCGCCTTGATTGCGGGGTAAAGCAGTGCCTTCAGCGCCGCCGCCCTTTCGGGGGAAGCATAGCGGCGGCTCTTTTCGGCAAAGACGAAGCCGATATAGTCGGGCATGAGTGCATTGGCTCCTTCGATGTCGCACTCGCGCGTGAGCCCGCAGAGCTTGATCCTCGTCATAACAGCTCCTTCAGCTCAGCGAGCTTTTTCTTTTTGTCGTCTGCACGCATGAGCGTTTCACCGATGAGGACGGCATCCGCCCCCATTTCGCGGATGCGTTTCACGTCCTCTGCATCCTTCACGCCGCTTTCTGAGACGAAAAGCACACCTGAGGGGATCAGCTCACGCAGTCGGCGGCTGTTGTCGGTGTCGACCGAGAAGTCTTTGAGGTTTCGATTGTTCACCCCAACGATGCGCGCACCTGCCCGAAGCGCCGTTTTGACCTCGTCCTCGTCGTGCGTCTCGACAAGCGCCGACAGCCCGAGTGTATCGCAGATGGCGATATATGCCTTGATCTCCTCCTCACTGAGGATCGAACAGATGAGCAGTACAGCCGATGCGCCGAGCAGCTTTGCCTCGTAGATCATATACTCGTCGACCGTGAAATCCTTGCGCAGGCAGGGGATTTTCACGTTTTCGGCGATTTCTCGCAGATATTCATCGCTTCCGAGAAACCATTTCGGCTCGGTGAGCACCGAAATGCAGTCTGCCACTGCCGCCTCATACGCCTTCGCGATCTCGAGATAGGGGAATTCGGGGGCGATCAGTCCCTTCGAGGGAGATGCTTTCTTGCA
>CAYRQA010000028.1:7066-16298 GCA_964426285.1 uncultured Lachnospiraceae bacterium
CACTCGCAGATGAAGGCAAGTTCGCCCTTTTTCAGTGCCTTTTCGAAGGCAAAATCGCCTTTTGGCAGTGAAAGTGCCTGCGCCTTGATCGTTTCAAGGGATATTTTTGCCTTCGCCTGCGCTACACGCTCGCACGCGTGAGCGGCAAGCTGATCGAGAATGGTCATGCTTGTACTCCTTGGTTGCTCACTTCAATGAATTTGTCGAGCGTTGCGAGCGCCCTGCCCGAATCGATGATCTCTGCGGCGAGCTTCACGCCCTCCGCCATGCGCTCGGCTTTGCCGCCGATATAGAGCGCCGCGCCTGCGTTCATGAGCACGGCGTTGCGCTTGTGCCCCTTCTCACCGCCGAGGATCGCACGCGTGATGGCGGCATTTTCCTCGGGTGTGCCGCCGACGAGGTCTGCTTTGGTACAGCGCTCAAAGCCGAAGTCCTCGGGGGTGATGGTATAGGACTTGAACCAGCCGTCCTTGAACTCGCAAACGGTGGTGGGTGCGCTCATCGAGATCTCGTCGAGCTTATCCTGCCCGTAGACGACCATGCCCCGTCTCACGCCGAGGCTGATGAGCACCTGTGCAAGCGGTTCGACAAGGTATTCGTCGTAGACACCGAGCAACTGCAGCTTGGGACTGCCCGGATTGGTGAGCGGTCCGAGGATGTTGAAGACGGTGCGGAAGCCGAGTTCACGGCGGATCGCACCGACGTATTTCATCGAGGTGTGGTATTTCTGTGCGAAGAAGAAGCACATACCGACCTTATCGAGCAGTTCGAGGCACTTTTCAGGCGACTGCTGAATGTTCACGCCGAGCGCCTCCAGACAGTCCGCCGTTCCGCACTTAGAGGATGCGGCACGGTTACCGTGCTTGGCTACCTTCATGCCGCCTGCCGCCGCTACGAACGCCGAGGTGGTCGAGATGTTGAAGCTGTGCGCACCGTCCCCGCCCGTTCCGACGATCTCGAAAACGTCGTAGGGACTTTCGACCTTGGTCGCGTGGTCGCGCATTGCCGCCGCACAGCCCGCGATCTCCTCGGTCGTCTCGGCACGGGTGCTCTTGGTCGCCAGCGCCGCAAGGAAGGCTGCGTTCTGCGTCTGTGTAGTGTCGCCGTTCATGATCTCGTTCATGACGGCATAGGCTTCGTCGTAGGTGAGGTCTTCTTTGTTTGCGATCTTTTCAATGGCTCCTTTGATCATGGTAATTTCTCCTTCCTTTCGGGGCGCTCCCCAGAACCCCAGCAGGGGCTCTGCCCCTGCACCCCGTTCAAGAAACTTTTCAAAAAAAGTTTCTTGAAAATCTTCAAAAATTTTATAAAACACTTACAATCCAATAAAATTCTTGAGCATCGTCTTCCCGTCGGGGGTCATGATCGACTCGGGATGGAACTGAACGCCATAGATGGGGTAGTCCCTATGCTGAACCGCCATGACCTCCCCGTCGGTTGTGAGGGCGGTGATCTGCAAGCATTCGGGGATGGTATCGGCGTCTGCCGCAAGCGAATGGTAGCGTGCGACGGGTGCTATTTCGGGGCAACTCTTAAAGAGCGGACATCCCGAATCGAACTTGACCTCCGACTGCTTGCCGTGCATGAGCTGCTTGGCGTAGGTGACTGTCGCGCCGTATGCCGCGCAGATCGCCTGATGCCCGAGGCATACGCCGAGGGTGGGGATCTCCTTGGAAAGCGTCTGTGCTACCTCGATAATGCCCCCCGCATCCTCGGGTCTGCCCGGTCCGGGCGAGAGGATGATGCGGTCGGGGGCGAGCGCTCTGATCTCGTCGACCGTCAACTCGTCGTTGCGGATGACCTTAATACTCGGCTCTATCTCGCCGACCAACTGGAAGAGATTATAGGAAAAGCTGTCGTAGTTATCGATAAGCAGAATCATTTCAGTCCATCTCCTTTGCTATCTCGAGTGCGCTCACAACCGCCTTGGCTTTGTTGATGCACTCCTGATATTCCTTTTCGGGGATCGAATCGGCTACGATGCCCGCGCCGCTGCGGACGAAGACCTTGCCGTTCTTTTTGTAGGCTATGCGGATGGCAATGCAGGTGTCCATATTGCCCGTGAAGTCGATATAGCCGATCGCACCGCCGTAGATGCCGCGCTTGTTGTTTTCGAGCTCGCCGATCAGCTGACAAGCTCTGATCTTGGGTGCGCCCGAGAGCGTTCCCGCGGGGAGCACCGCTTCGATGGCATCGAGCCCGTCGAATTGGTCGCGGATCTCGCCCCTCACCGTCGAGCCGATGTGCATGACGTGCGAGTAACGCTCGATCGAATGAAGCTTTTCGACCTGCACCGAACCGAACTTGCTGATCTTACCGAGGTCGTTTCGTCCGAGGTCGACCAGCATATTGTGCTCGGCAAGCTCCTTTTCGTCGGCGAGCAACTCTGCTTCGAGTGCGCGGTCTTCCTCGTCGGTCTTCCCTCTCGGTCTCGTGCCCGCAAGCGGGAAGGTATGGAGCACGCAGTTCTCGAGTTTGACGAGTGTTTCGGGCGATGCACCCGCGACCTCGACGTCCGTTCCCGAAAAGTAGAACATATAGGGCGACGGATTGATCGTGCGCAGGATGCGGTAGGTGTTCAGCAGGCTTCCCTCGAAGGGAGCACTCAGGCGGTTGGAGAGCACGATCTGGAAGATATCGCCCTCGCGGATATGATGCTTGGCTTTCTCGACCATCGCGCAGAATCGTTCTTCATCGAAGAGAGGTGTGACCTCGCCTGTCAGCTTGCCGCTCTCTTCATGCTTGGGCTTGCCGTTTTTGATCAGCTCGGCAAGCTGTCCAAGCTCCATCACCGCTTTGTTGTAGCCGGTCTCCCCCTCGCTGAGCGGCAAATTGACGATGAGGACGATCTTCTGGCGAAGATGATCGAAGGCGATGACCTTATCAAAGAGCATCAGGTCTACGTCCTTGAAGGCTTCGCTGTCCTCGACCTCACGCTTGACGCTCGGTTCGCTGTAGGCGAGGTAATCGTAGGCAAAATAGCCGACCAGACCGCCTGTGAAGGTGGGGAGGTAGTCAAATCGGGGACTCTTATAATCGGCGAGGATCTGACGGATGGCAGCAGACGGGTCGTCGGTCTTGATCTGAAGGCTTCCGACCTTCATTTCGCCGTCTGCGCAGGTGACAGAGAGCTTCGGATCATAACCGAGGAAGGTGTAGCGTCCCCACTTTTCATTTTGGTGTGCCGATTCAAGCATATAGCAATGATTGGACAGATTTTTCAGTTTTTTGAGTGCTTCGATGGGTGTGCAGATGTCCGACAGGATCTCACAGCTGATCGGCACGACCTTGTAGCGACCGTCCGCCGCGATCTGCTTGACCTCATCTAAGCTTGGTGAAAATTTCATGGTACAAACCTCCCAAAAAGAATACTCCTTTGACATTGTCTGCCAAAGGAGAAACAAAAAATCCTTGACAGAAATACACTTTCTGTCAAGGACGAATAAACATTATCCGCGGTGCCACCTTGATTCACAGACACTCAGCCTGTGCACTTTGAGGATACTGACATATCCCGGACAACTGACGTATGTCTCCACGTTGCAGATACTCGGGAAAGTGCCCTTCCCTTTGACTGCACCCTCGGCGGTCCATTTGATGATCTGTTTTTCACCCGACTCTCAGCACCGCGGGCTCTCTGTGGAAGCATGATCACCGTTATCTCCGCTTCAACGGTTTGGTAGGCTAAAGTATAGCACACTTTTTTTCGTTTGTCAATAGCTTGGATTTGATTTTTTCGATTTTTTGCACCAGAGCGGGCATTTGGGCAAAATCAGTCGGTAAGCCCCTTTTTCAGACGTATCGCCTTGATCTTGCGTGCGATGTACACGGCGGGGGTGTCGCAGAGGGAGGTGACGAAGTAGATGAGATAGCCCGAGAGGATGATGCTGACGAGCGCAGAGGTCGAATAGAGCCCCGCGAAGGCGCCGACGTTGAAGAAGATCGTATTGAGGAGCTGAGAGATCATCGTTGAGCCGTTGTTGCGAAGCCATAGGAATTTCGATGAGTCGCCCCATTTTTTCGTCGAAAAATCCCACCATTTATGGTAAAGCCAGACGTCGAAGCGCTGGACGACCGCGTAAACGCCCATGCTGACCAGCATGGTGCGGGGGGTATTGGCGAAGACCGTCCTGATCGAGGGGCTGACGAAATCCTCGGCGGCGGGAACGTAGAACATCCAGCTCTGCGTCACGACGATAAAGAGGATGGTCGTGAAAATGCCGAGATCGACCGCTTTATTGGCGGCTTTTTTTCCCTCGTTTTCACTGAGGATGTCGGTGATCAGGAAGGTCACGGCAAAGAGGATATTGCCGAGCGTCTGGTCCATGCCGAAGGCGCTCACGAGGATCATGACCTCGATATTGGCGGCAACGGTGGCGAAGACGGTCATGCCGTAGAGCCCCGCTCTGCCGAAGAAGCGATAGGCGACCAGCACTGCGCCGAATTCGACGACCAGCGATGCGATCAGTAGTAGTTCATTCATAGTTACTCCTTTCGGGCAACAAAAAATGGGCGCACTGCGACACCCACTCTGATATTCCAGAAAAAGCCCGTAGTTTTGTTTTAGGACAGGATGGTTTCGAACTGTCCGCTTGCACAGCATCGCTATTATAGCACACTTCTCTGCAAATTGCAAGTGTTTCGCTGTCTTTTGAAGAGATTTTTTATTCCATCTTCTGAGCAAAACAAGCTGATTGGTCGGGACGGCGGCTATTTCGAGGTAGCCAAATGACGCCGATCGCACTCTATTCCCCGTACACATCCTCTCGACCGAGAGTAGAGTGCGCGGAAAACGAGGTAGAGAAGCCCATTGCAGAATAGAGCAGCCGAGACTTGACAAATAATCTCTCCGAGTGATACAATATCTTCGGTTTTCAAACCGATTCCCTTCCCCGAAAGGTTCGCACTATGGACAAGATCAAGACATACAAAATTTTCGATATGCACACCCATGTATATCCCGAAGCCATTGCCGCCAAGGCAGTGAGCGCACTCAATCGCTTTTACAGCTTCACCTCCGAGGGAAGCGGCTCGCTGACCGACCTCGAACGTCATTCAGTCGAGGCGGGCGTCGACGGCTTTGCCCTGCTCGGCGTTGCGACCAATGCCCATCAGGTGGCGCACGTCAATGAAGCGCTCCTGCGCAATACACATAACTCGACCCTGCGCGGCTTTCGAGCGATCGCCTTCATCGGGATGCACCAGGATTATGCCGACATGGAGGGAGCGCTGGCGCGTGCGAAGCTGCTCGGTGCGAAGGGGGTCAAGCTGCACCCCGACATCCAGCGCGTGGACATCGACGACCCTCGTCTGCTGAAACTCTACAGCCTCATGGAGGGCAGCGGGCTCGCACTCTACCTGCACATGGGCGATGACCGTGCCGATTACCGCTATTCGACCGCAGAAAAGCTCAAAAATGTGGCTAAGCAATTCCCCCGCCTGCGCTTTATCGCCGCGCATTTCGGCGCTTACATGGCGTGGCAGGACAGCCCCCTTCTTGCCGATATCGACAACATTTGGTACGACACCTCAAGCACCCTCTGGGCACTTCCGACCGACGAAGCCAACCGTCTGATTCGCCTGTTCGGCAGTGAGCGCCTCTTTTTCGGCACTGACTACCCTGTCAAGACCGCCAAAACCGAGCTCGAGCGCTTTGCGAAGCTCGATCTCACCGAAGGCGAGCGCAAAGCCATTCTATGGGAGAATGCCGCGCGCTTTTTGGGACTGTGAACGAACGCAACAGAGCATGCCCCCCTGATTTTGTTGGGACAAAATCAGGTTTTTTTTCACAGAATCGGCAGTCTGTGCAGATTTCGGAATATCTTCACACTGCTCGACATCAACCAAAACAGCAGACCGTCGAGCCCGAGCATGAGGATAAACAGAGCGATGTCTGCGGCAAGTGCCGATCCGCTCGCCGTAATCAGGCTTCCGCCCAAACAAATGAGTGCGGTCGCTATCCAAAATGCGAGCATGATCACCCCGCCCACAGCAATGCTCAGGCATATGCGCCCGAGCACCGTTCGTCTGCCCGATGCCGAGGCATAGCCGAGCCCAAGCGACGATAGTTCACCCCGTTCTGCCCGAAGGGTGGGATGGTAGCCAAAATAGCCTGCCCTGCGACCATCCTTCCACATTGCTTCATCAATATGCAGGTAAGTGTTCTCGGCGACCGTCAGCTTGGCACCGACCGCAAGCGGGAAGCTGATATAGCCGCGGCGAAAAGGGTTGTCGCGATGGCTTTTGACGGCAAGCGCTCCGATCGGATAGTCGATTTCGGCACGCACGGTCAGCTCCCCCGCATCGAGACTGCCGTCGTCAAGCTCGGTAACGCCGCGCTCGAGCGTATAATCTCTGTTTCCCAGCATCAGCCTGACGGGATAGTCAGTGTTGTTAAAAATTACCATCTTATCTCTCACCTGTCCCTCTCATCTTCCTTGCCGCCCATCCTCTGCCATGCGGCAGGTCTTTATTTTATTCTATCATACATCGATGAACCAAACAAGCGTCCTTTTGTAAACAAACAAAGACCCATGACCATTCGCGGTGACCTTCACCTCCGCAGGTCATGAGCCCCTGTTATTCGTTCAAATCTCAGTTGTCAGCGTTCTCGTCGTGAATCTGCATAGTGGTCAGCAGAGCGACCATCGTCTCGAATGCAACCTTGCGGTCACGCTCGGAGACCCGTCCCCAAAGCTCATTGAGCTCACTGGGCAGATGAGGCTGCTGAAAATGCGAACCTGCGTAGATCAGATAGTCAAGCGACATATCCAGCTCGGTTGCAATATCAAAGAGATGATCCGCTGTAGGAACCGATGCGCCACGCTCGATGGCACTGATGGCGATATGGGAGACGCCGACACGGGTTGCCAATTCATGCTGGGTCATACCCTTCGCTTTTCTGTACTCACGAATGTACTTGCCTAAAATTTTGGATTCCATAGGTTACCTCCAATCAAAGTTTCCTTTACATGATACCATAAATTTCAAAAAAGTAAACAGAACGCAGTTTAAATTACAAAGCGCACATTCATTGCTTTCGACAAAATTTTCAATTATTTTGTGTTTTTTTAAAGAAACGCAAATATTTTGGCAAAATTATCCTTTTATTTGCGTTCGGTTGAGTGTTCGTAGTGCAAAATATTCCGATCGATTTTCTTGACGTTCGGATGCGTGAGCGCCGCGTCTTCGGTTAAGACTGCGGCTTGCCGAAACGCAGTCTCATTTTCGCTTGCACCATATAACAGCAAAAGCAAACGTTTTTTTGTAAAATTTCCACGAATAACATATTGACTACGTGATTCCACTATGTTAAAATGATGGTAACACATGATAAAGCGAGGACAGCATGAGAACAGTTACAATATACAATCCCGCCGCCGGAAAGGGCACTGCGGGAAAGGGCATTGACGGATACCGAACCAAAGCGCCCGGCGATTGCCGCCGATTCGTGCGGGCTGAATGCGAAGCCGAGCCGAACACTCATTTTATCGTCTGCGGCGGCGACGGCACGCTGAACGAGGCAGTCTGCGGCATTATGGATGCAGGGGCAGGTCAGTCTGCAGCGCTCACGGTAAATCCCTGCGGTTCGGGCAACGACACCGTCAAATCGCTCCCCAAGCTCGCCGAAGGCATCATCATCCCCCTCGACCTCATTCACATCAACGACGGCTACGGCATCAACATGATCAACATCGGCTTCGACTGCAACGTCGTATCGAGTGCGGGCAAATTCAAGAAAAAGTGGAAGATCGCGAGCAAGCTCTCCTATATTTTAGGGGTCATTACCGAGTTTTTTAAACCATTCGGGGAGTATTTCAAGATCAGTGCCCTCTGTGAGGACGGCAGCCGCTTCGAGTACCAAGGTTCTACCCTGCTCTGTGCCATCTGCAACGGCGAGTGGTGCGGCGGCAGCTTCCATAATTCGCCCTACTCGGACATGAGCGACGGGCTGCTCGAGATGCTGCTCGTGAAGAAGACGAGCCGATTCACTTTTCTGAAGCTGATCGGCAGCTACAAAAACGGCAGTCTGATCGACCGTGCCACCAGTCGCCCGCCGAGAGGCTACGAGGACGTCGTCATCTTCCGCCGCATCAAGGAGCTGACCATCAAGGGCACCGCCCGCATCTGCACCGACGGTGAGGTCGAGGAGATGAAGTCTGCGACCGTGTCGGTCCTGCCGGACGCTGTGCGCTATATGCTGTAAGCGAACTACGAACCTCAAAAAGGGAGCAAATGCTCCCTTTTTATTGACATTCTGCCCCGAATCGGCTATAATGGAGTAAAACACACCCAAGGAGCACCCTATGGAAAACATCCCCCTCAAGGTCATCGCGCATATACGCAGTGAGTTTCCCACCAAATTCGGCATCCCTCGACAGAGCGGTCTGGTCGAGACGCTTCGGGCGACGATCGTCTTCGAGGACGAGTACCGTGTGCCCGAGGCGCTCCGCGGGCTCGAGGGCTACTCGCATCTTTGGCTGATCTGGCAGTTTTCCGAGTGCGTCGGCAGAGAGTGGTCTCCCACCATCCGCCCGCCCCGACTTGGCGGCAACAAACGCGTGGGGGTCTTCGCCAGCCGCTCGCCCTACCGACCTAACCCCATCGGGCTCTCTTCGGTGAAGCTCGAGGAGATACACCTCCACACGCCCGACGGTCCGACCCTCGTCGTCTCGGGCGCTGATCTCATGGACGGCACACCGATCTACGACATCAAGCCCTACCTCGCTTACGTCGATTCCCACCCCGAAGCGACGGGCGGCTTTGCACTGCAGTCGAAGGAGGGCGTGCTGTCGGTCGAGCTCGACGATGCGCTCGCCGCAGGGCTCAGCGAAAGAGAGCGCCAAGCGCTGATCGATCTGCTCGCGCAAGACCCTCGTCCCGCCTATCAGCACGACCCCGAGCGCGTCTATCACTTCGAGTTTGCGGGAAAACGGGTGTCGTTTTGCGTGAACGGGGAGCGCCTGACCGTCACGGCTCTGGATGAGATGGAGGATTGAAATTTGGGGCTCTGTCCCCCGGCAGGGGCGGCGCCCCTTGGAACCCCACTTAAGGACCCTTTTGGAAAAGGGTCCTTAAGAATCCCCTAAACTTATTTGAGCCGAGAAGCGTTCGCTTCTCGGCACTTGTGTACAATCGATAGCAAAGAATCGATCATTCTTCATTCGGAGCACTGTGTCATATTTGCGCCGCAAGTATTTGCGGCGCTTTGATTAAAGTTTTGGGAGGTTCT
>CAYRQA010000029.1:0-15958 GCA_964426285.1 uncultured Lachnospiraceae bacterium
ACCCGGTAGGGGGAGTGCCTTAGTCCTCTCGCGACATCGATCAAATTGGGATAAAACCGCGGGAGGAGCAAGCCCCTCCCCTACGAAGTTGTGCGATAAATAGACATTTCGGAAAAGAGCTCGATCGATATAAAAAAAACCATTTTATCTTGTGTATTGCTCCTTATAATGTTTTTCGCCGCATCTTGCAGCAGACCTGCCGAACATCCCGAGGACGGTGTCTGGTATTGAGAGGAACCGGCGATCAGCATCGATTTTTCGCTCGTTCGCGACGACCCTTATCGCAGCGCCGCATTGCATCTTGAAGACGGCACTTCTCTTCCCCTCGCCTGTCAGTTTGATTACGGAAACGGGATCACTATTTTCAAAGAAGCCGAAAATGAAGACGAAGAAAACACCCATTATCTGATCGGCGCTTTCAGATGGGATGGGGATGAATTTAGCGTAACGACATACGATGAAGGCAACACATATATATTTATAAGAGAAGACAAAACTCGATAGAGGTAACCCATGAATAAACTGCTCCGTTGTGGCTACATTGTCCACACAGAACTCAAAAACGTCACCGAGCGCGATGCGCGATCGCTCGACGTGATCAACATCGCCTTTGCCTACTGCCGTGAGAACAAGGTCGTCTTCGAGCATCCCGAGAGCCTCTCCCCGCTCGAATCGATCCGCAAAGCCAATCCCGCCATCAAGATCCTCCTCTCGGTCGGCGGTTGGGGAGCGGGCGGCTTTTCGCCGATGGCATCGACCGAGGAGGGTCGGCGCACATTTGCGCGCTCCTGCGTTGAGCTTGCCGAGCGCTTCTCGCTCGACGGCATCGACGTCGACTGGGAGTATCCCGGTCTCGACTGGGCAGGCATCGAGGCTTCGCCCGACGACAAGTTCAATTACACGCTGATGCTCCGTGCGATCCGCGATGCCTTTGACGAGGCAGGACATCCCGAATGGCTCGTGACGGTAGCGGTCGGCTGTGACAGTTACTTCATCGCCAACACCGAGATGGATAAGGTAGCCCAGATCCTCGATTATGTGTCGATCATGACCTACGATATGTGCGGCTGCGGCGATCCTGTCACGGGACATCACACCAACCTCTTCCCGCCCGCCGAGCAGTCGCATCCCCGCGATCGCCGAAGCGTGCTGCACTCGGTCGAGATCTATCACGATGCGGGTGTGCCCTATGAAAAGATGGTCATCGGGCTCGCCTTCTACTCTCGGATGTGGAAGGGCGTGCAGTCGGACAAGGACGGCTACCGCGCACCTGCCGAGCCGGGCGGCTACGGTCCCGGGTATGGCGAGCTCGTCGAGCGCTACATCGGCAAGAACGGCTTTGCCGAGCATTGGGACGATAGCTCAAAGGCGCCCTATCTATGGAACGGCGATACCTTCATCTCCTACGACAATCCCCTGTCGATCGCCGCGAAATGTGCCTTTGCCAAGGAAAAGGGACTGCTCGGACTGATGTACTGGGAGCACTCCTGCGACCACACGCGCACACTGCTCAAGGCGTTCAGTGAGAACGCGTGAGCATTTCACAGATTTCCCCGCACTACAGTTGGAGTTTGAACATTATAACAAAAAAGCGCAGAGAGCCGAATGCCTGCCCGTCTTAACGGAGAAATTAACCAAAAACCGAATAGGACGAAGAAAATTCATCATGGACGAGAGTCTGTGATGGATTTTCTCTTTTGTACAGAAATGAGATCTCTATGATTTGGGAATTATTCGCACGAAAATAGACTTTTTTGACTATAAATTAATCAAAAATTCAAAGCAAAATACATATGTTGAAATGGAGAAGCTCACGCCCGAACTACTCCGAGTATTCATCCGTAAAATCGAAGTTTTCGAGAAAACGGAAAAATATTCCCGTACCGCAGGAAATCCGATCACAATTTACTTCACCTTCCAACCGCACACCAATACGAATTTTATAACGATGGTATTCCGAGAGGAGCTTCTCGAAGCCATGCAAGCACAAACAGCCTAATGCAAAGCGAAAAGCGGAAGGCACAACGCCTTCCGCTTGTACGCCGACACGATTTCTCCGCTAAGAATAGCAGACAAATCTCTGCGCTTTTTTGCTTTATTTGACTTTATACTGCTTGCCGAGCTTGCCCGCGAGCAGTGCGCCCAGCCATGTGATCTCCTGCACGCTCATCTTCGATTTGTCGACGATGATGCCTTGATTGCGGGCGATGAAAATGTAGAAGAAGCCCTTGGTGTCGTATGCGGAATGAAGGGCGTTCCAAAAAAAGGTCTGATTCATCTCACCGACTTTGCCTTTTGTGACCACCGTTATGTTTTCCTCGGTGAAGGTCGTCACATCGACCATTCCGCGGCCGGCGATCTGTCCTTTATAGGCAATGCGAGGGAGAACTGTCAAAAAAACGGTATAAAACACAACAAAACCGATCAAATAAGCGGCGAACGAATAATCCTGCGTTTGGAGAGATGCGATCAAGCCGACGATCGCACAGACTACCATGATCACGGCAAATGCAGTCCAAAAGACGATTCTTCCCGTACTGCGGCGGTAGCTGGCAAAGTTGCTGAACTTCCGAAACGTCGGATATGTGTACTCAGTGGTGACTTCGATTTTATCCATGGTAAACATCCTTTTGAGTTATGTGATTGGGTGGGGATCGTATGCAAACGGACAGTCGAGGACGCCTGTCCCTACAGGTACGGTAGGGATTTCCTCCAACTCCGGTAGGGGAGGGCCTTGGTCCTCCCGTTCGAAGGGTTCGGGGAGATGTGATTGGGTGGAAATCGCACGGACGGAGCGGGAGGAGCAAGCCCCTCCCCTACCATGTTTAGTGAAATGTATTCGCCCCTACGGCGTTTTTCGTTTACTCCGCCCTTTTCAGCTTAGCAAAGGTGCCCATGAGCTTCTTGGTGCCTGCATTCTCAAAGGCGATCTCGTAGAGCACGTCCTTGCCCATCGGTCTCGCCGAGAGGACCTCGCCCTTGCCGAAGGTGGCATGCACGACGCGGTCACCGGGTCCGAAGCTGACCCCCTCTGCCTTCTGCGGCTTGACGTCGAAAATGGTCGCTTCCTTGACGGTGTTCGGGCGCTTGGCAACCGTCGGCATCTCGAAGTTCGATTCCTTCTTGATCTCGACGGTGCGCTCGACCAGCCCATCGGGAATCTCTTCGGCAAAGCGGGAGACGGGATTATACTGCGTTCTGCCGAAGAGCATACGCTCTCTGGCGTGGGTGAGGTAAAGGCGCTCCTTGGCACGGGTGATGGCAACGTAGGCAAGGCGGCGCTCCTCCTCAAGCTCTGCGGGGTCGGACTGCGACTGGATGCCCGGGAAGATGCCGTTTTCGAAGCCGGCAACGAAAACCACGGGGAACTCCAGTCCCTTGGCGCTGTGGATGGTCATAAGCACGACCGCATCGGCTTCCTTATCGTAGTTGTCGATGTCGGAAACGAGCGCGACTTCCTCCAAAAAGCCCTGCAGGGTGGCGTTATCATTGGAATTTTCATATTCGATCGCGTTCGAGACGAGCTCCTTGATGTTCTCGAGACGATCGAGCTCAGCAATGCCCATTGCCATGAGCATCGCCTGATAGCCTGAGAGCTCGATGGTCTTCTCAAAGAGGACGTGGAGCGGCTCTTTTTCACCGATCGCCTGCAGATCGTGAATGAGCTTGGCAAACATGGCAAGGTTCGCCGCAGATTTCGAGAGGGCGGTATAGCGCTCGGCGTGGTCGATGATCTCGAACATCGAGACGCCCTCAGCCGCGGCGATCTCGGAGATGGCATTCAGCGTGGTAGCACCGATCTTGCGCTTGGGCTCGTTGATGATACGGAGCAGGCGCACGTTGTCGGAAGGGTTATTGACCAGCGCAAGGTACGCCATGATGTCCTTGATCTCCTTGCGGTCGTAGAAACGAGTGCCGCCGATGACACGGTAGTTGATGCCGCTGCGGGCAAACACTTTTTCGATGGCGTTCGACTGGGCGTTCATGCGGTAAAGGACGGTGAAATCGCTGAATTTGCGATTCTCCTTGCGGCAGAGCTGTTGGATCTTCTCGGATATGTAGATCGCTTCCTCGTTCTGATTGCCCAGCTTGCGCAGGGTGATCGGTGCGCCCTTGCCGCCCGCTGTCCAGAGCTCCTTGCCCTTGCGTCCGACGTTGTTGGCGATAACCGCATTGGCGGCATCGAGGATGGTCTGGGTCGAGCGGTAGTTCTGCTCCAATTTGATGACCTTGGCATCGGGGAAGGATTTATCGAAGGAGAGGATATTCTCGATGGTTGCCCCTCTGAAGCGGTAGATCGACTGGTCGTCGTCGCCGACCACCATGAGGTTGCGGTAGCCGCCCGAGAGGAGGGTGGAAAGGACGAACTGCGCGTGGTTGGTGTCCTGATACTCGTCTACGCAGACGTAGTGGAAGCGCTTCTGGCAATACTCGCGTGCATCGCGGTCGCTCGAGAGCAGCTCGACCGTTTTGACGATGATATCGTCAAAATCGACGGCGTTGGCTTCGAGCAGGCGCTTCTGGTAGGCTTTGTAGATCTTGGCGATCTGACCGATGCGGAAATCCTTTCCCACGCTCTTCTCGAATTCATCGGGCGTGAGCAGTTTGTCCTTCGCCTTGCTGATCTGATTCTGCACACTCTTGGCAGGCAGCAGCTTTTCGTCGATGTTCATCTCTTTCAGGATGGTCGAGATCATCTTCTTGCTGTCTTCGGTGTCGTAGATGGTGAAATTGCGGGTCAGACCGACCGATTCACCAAAGCGGCGCAGGATGCGCACGCAGGTCGAATGGAAGGTGCCAGCCCAGATCTCTTCGGCGCCCTTGTCGCTTCCGACGACCTTCAGAAGGCGCTCTTTCATCTCGTTTGCAGCCTTGTTGGTGAAGGTGATCGAGAGGATCGCCCATGCAGGGCAGGCATTGACTTTGTAATCCTCAAGCAGATTGGCGATCTCCTCAGCAGGAAGCGTGATCGCCTGCTCGAGGCGCTCGGCATCGGCTTCGGCGTAGTCGGCGGGGTTCTCGTAGTAGGCGTTGCCGTAGCGGATGATGAAGGCAATGCGCTGTACGAGGACGGTCGTCTTGCCCGAGCCCGCACCTGCGAGCACAAGCAGCGGTCCTTTGGTCGAATAGACCGCCTCCCGCTGTTTTTCGTTAAGAAATGCGTACATTTTATCAAAAAGCGCACGCTTTGCCGCCGTAAAACGGCGTTCCAGTAATGTATTCTGCATATGTAAAATTCCTTACGGTAGGTATCATTTTCCGATTTCCGCGATCGCGAAATACGGCATTATTATTATAACACATTCCCCTTCAAAAGACAAGCGTTACGGGCGCTTTTTGCAAAATTTTCCGCATACCGTGCTTGACAACCGCCCGGCAAAAGTTTATAATAAAACCATCAGCTTTGTCGGTACTTTCGCATGATCTTCATTTGAAAGGATGCTTATGGATACGCTCCAACTGATTACCGAAGCCCGCATCATCCCCACGCTGAAAGCGTCGCGTGCGGCAGATGCCCCCCCTCTTTTGGCTGCCCTTTGCAGCGGCGGCATCACTGCCGCACTGATCACGCTCCGCTCGGAGGATGCCTATGACATCCTGCGGCAGGGCAACCGCCTCTTCCCCGATCTCATGCTCGGCGCAGAGGGTGTGAGCTCGCTCGACGAAGCGGAAAAAGCCATCCGAAGCGGTGCGCGCATCATCGCCACCAACGGATTTTCGGGTGAGGTCGCCGATCTTTGCAAGCAAAATGACGTCTTTTACCTGCCTTTTTGTCTTTCACCCTCCGAACTATTGACGCATCAGATGCTGGGCGGTGCAGCCGCGGGCATCTTCTCACCCGAAGCATTCGGACAAACTGCCGCCGTCGAAGCGTTTGGCTCAGCCTTCCCTCGCCTGCCCCTCATCCCCACCCATATTCCGCTCGACAAGCTGTCCGCCTACCTGTCGCTCAGCGCCGTTATTGCCTGCACCTGCCCTGATATTGCGGCGGGAACGCTCGACGAGGTGATCGAAAAGTGCCGCAGAGCTTGCGCAATCGTATAGTACAAAGACGCGGACAGTCGTCTTCTTCGGCTTCGCCGAAGGAGTGCGCCTTGTCCCTACGAGGTTGGTCGGTTTTGTGGCTTTCCTTCATAGGGACGACATTGCCTACGGCAAGTCGAGGGCTTGCTCCCGCCGCAACGAGGGACACCTGCCCCCTCCTTTCTCACCGTAAACCGCACGGACGGGCGGATATGGAATTGGGCAGGGATTCCACGCAGACGGGTCGTCCCTACAGGGTGCAGAAGGGATTCACACCAAATCCGGTAGGGGAGGGGCTTGCTCCTCCCGTTCTGTGCAATTTAACGCCCCTCTTTTTTCGCGGATTTGTCATCAACCAAAAGGAGCTTCATTTCGAAGCTCCTTTCAAAGCGTAGACAAAAATTATTCATGATTTTTGGAGAGTGAAAAACAAGTCATTTCCAAAAAGTTTTTGAGGGTTTTTAGGGGACTTTTTGCAAAATGTCCCCTAAATGGGGTTTAGGGCAAAGCCCCAAATGCATTTTGTCTTCAGTCTGAAAGGAGCTTCATTTCGAAGCTCCTTTTTCTTTTTCCGAAAGCATTTCATCCAAATCGACCGCACCTGTATCTATCTCTGCGATCGAGCGGCGCAGGGGGAGGATATAGGTCGGGGAGATCGATAGCTCGTCGATGCCGATCGCGAGGAAAAAGGGGATGAGCGATGCGTCCCGTGCCGCTTCCCCGCAGATGCCCACCCATTTGCCCGCTTTGTGCGCGGCATCGGCGACGTATTTGATCATTCTGAGCAGAGCCGTGTGCGCCGTCGAATAGAGGTGCGACACCAGCTCGTTCTGGCGGTCGACCGCGAGGGTGTACTGGGTCAAATCGTTCGTGCCGACCGAGAAGAAGTCGACCTCCGAAGCCAGCAGATCGGCGATGATCGCAGCCGCAGGCGTTTCGATCATAATGCCCAGGGGAAGATCGGCTTTGTAGTCGATGCCCTCCTCGGCGAGCGATGCCGCCGCTTCTCCCGCGATCTGCTTCACCCATTTCACCTCGTCAACCGATGTGATCATCGGGAACATGATCGATAGTTCACCGTAGAGGGCCGCACGGTAGATGGCACGAAGCTGTGTGCGCAGGATCTCAGGGCGGTCGCGGCAGATGCGCACCGAGCGATATCCGAGAGCTGGATTGTCCTCGCGTGCCAGCCCGAGATAGCTCACCTGCTTGTCCGCACCGACATCCATCGTGCGGATGATGACGGGCAGTGAGCACTCGGCAAGTCGGCGATATTCCTCAAATTGCAGCTCCTCGGAGGGCAGGGTGTCACTTTCGAGGTATAAAAACTCACTTCGGTAGAGCCCGATCCCGCTGCCGTCATTCTCTTTTACCAGCCCGAGCTCGTCTGCACTGCCGATGTTGCAGTAGAGCTTGACCGACCTGCCGTCGGCGGTCTTCGTGGGCTTACCGATCCATTCCCGCAGTGCAAGCCTGTCGCGGCTGGCTTCCTCCATCGCATAGCGGCAACGCTTCGCCGTCGCATCGTCGGGATCGAGCGTGAAAATGCCGTACGCCGTCTCGACTGCGCCCTCTACGCCCTCTTCGACCTCGTCCGCCCGAATGCCCGTGCGGATGAGCGTCGGGATCGACATATTGCGGAGCAGAATGGCGGTGTGTGCGCTTTCCGAGCCGTCGGCAAGTACGATCGCCAGCACCTTTTCGCGGTCGAGCCGCACGACCTCACCCGGTGTTAGATCGTCACACACGAGTATCACCGCTTCGGTCAGCTCGGGAAGCCCCTCATCGACACCGGTCAGACAGTTGCACACGCGACTGCTCACGTCGAGCACGTCGATCGCCCGTTCCCGAATGTAATCGTCCTCCATCGAGACAAGCTGTTCGGAGATGCGCTTCCCTGCCTCGGTCACGGCATATGCCGCCGAATGCCCCACTCGGACGAGGTCCTCTGCAACCTCTCTCAGCTCGTCGTCCTCGAGCATGGTCAGGTGGACCGAGAAAATGGCTGCATCCTCCTCGCCGAGCGTCCTGAGCGCCTGTTCATACTGCCTTTTCAGATCGCTTGCCGCCTCCTCTATCGCATCCGAGAGCTTCCCGATCTCGTCCGACGGGCAAAAATCGCGCTCCGCATCGATCGCGCGGTCGGTATGAAAGTAACAGCAGAGCCGCCCGAGTGCCGCGCCCGAACAGATCGCTTTTCCATGATAGGATCTCATATAATCCCCCGCTTTCGCATTTTCGCTTACAGATTTACAGATTGGCTTCGAGCGCCGCCTTGATTGCATCCGCCGCCTCTGCTTCGTCCTCGCCCTCGCAGCTGACCTTCACGCTGTCGCCGCACTTGACGGCAAGCCCCATGACGGCAAAAATGCGCTTGGCATCGGCAGTCGCGCCATTGGCGGAGAAAACGATCCTCGATTTGTACTTTTTGGCAGCATTTACCAGCAGTCCCGCAGGTCTGGCATGGATACCGAGCTTGTCGGTGATGGTATATTCAAATTCGCTCACTTTTTTGCTTCCTTTCACCATACGGTTGTGTTTCTGCATCTCAGTATCGACCGTTTTGGGGGCGTTTATTCCGCGAAAATGAAAAAGCCCTCCGAGAGGGCTTTAGTCTGTCGTATACCGTTTCATGCCAAACGAGTACTCGTCCGGCAATTTAAAGTTCTTGAAGAGGTTGCAGGAGAAACTTCTTTCAAGAAGTTTCTCCTGATTTAAAATTCGAATTCATTTCACACCCAATACCAGACCGCACTCGCGATCGCACAGCCCATGCCCGCGAGCACATCCATGGGAAAGTGCACGCATGCGAATACACGGCAGAGTGCGATGAGCACGCTCACGCCGATGAGACAGCTCCCCCACACGGGATAGACAGTGAGCACGGTCAGTGCAATCATCGTCGCCGAGAAGACGTGTCGGCTGGGGAAGGACTTCCCTTTCGTGGTCTTGTGAATGAGCGGCTCGATTGCGAGCTTTTCGTAGGGACGGGGGAAATTCAGCCCTCTGCGGATGAGTGAGACGAGCAGAAAGGAAGCCGCGGGAATGGCGATATAGTAGCCGAGCGCTTCATCCTTCGCCATCAGGCGCAGGAGCAGAAAGATCGGATAGGAGAGGAAGATCGCAACCGTCGTCAGGCGATTCATCCAAGTGAGCAGGCTTCGTCCGCACTTCAGCCGCCGCAGCGGTGCGGTCAGCCTTTCGTATTGCTTTGCCGTCATAGCAGACTCTCGGCGTAGCGCACCGTTTCCATGGCGTCCTTGCCGTAGAAGTCAGCGCCCATCTCGTCGGCATAGGACTGGGTGAGCACCGCACCGCCGACGGCGATCTTGCAATCGGGGAGTTTGGCACGCACCTGTTTGATGGTCTCCTCCATTGCGGGGAGGGTGGTCGTCATAAGTGCAGAGAGCGCAACCAGCTTGGCGCCGTACTTTTCTGCCTCGTCGACGACCGTTTCGGGGGGAACGTCGCGCCCGAGGTCGATCACGTTGAAGCCGTAGTTCTCGAGCAGGGTGCGCACGATGTTCTTGCCGATGTCGTGGATGTCACCCTGCACGGTGGCGATGACGATGGTGTACTTTTTCGAGCCCTCGCCTGTCGGCATAGCGGCTTTGACCTCCTCGAATGCCGCCTGCGCCGCTTCTGCGGACATGAGCAGCTGGGGGAGATAGATGGTCTTGGCTTCGAAGCCGCGACCGACGATATCGAGCGCGGGGATAATCTCCTCGTTGATGACTTCGAGGGGCGCTTTTTCGGAGAGCACTTTACGGGTCAGGCGGGCGGTATCCTCTCGCAGTCCCTTGCAGATGGCGCTCTGAAGCTCATTTGCGCCCGCAAGCGGAGAATTTTCGGCAGGGGCAGTCGAAGGTGATGCCGACAAAGAAGCGCTCAGATCGGTCGAATTTGCGATGTAGTCCGCGCAGTTCGCGTCGAGGTTGTGGAGCGCACGGAAGGCGTAGTAGGTGTTCATCATCTGCTTCGAGTAGGGATTCATGATCGCCGCGGAGAGCCCTCTTTCGAGCGCGATAGCAAAGAAGGTCGAATTGATCGCGTCGCGGTTGGGCAGACCGAAGGAGACGTTCGACAGCCCGAGCGAGGTCTTGATCGCCTCGGCGTGGAGCGCCGAGATCGTGTCGAGTGTCGCAAGCGCCGCAGACGAATCAGCGGAAATGGTGAGCGCCAGCGGGTCGATGATGATATCCTCGATGCCGATGCCGTAGTCAGCCGCGCGGTCAATGATGCGGTGGGCGATGGCGAGCCGTCCCTCGGCGGTGGTCGGGATGCCGCTCTCGTCGAGGGTGAGCCCGATGACCACGCCGCCGTACTTCTGCACAAGCGGGAGGATGGCATCGAGCACCTCTGCTTTGCCGTTGACCGAGTTGACGAGCGGCTTGCCGTTGTAGACGCGCAGTCCACGCTCCATTGCCTCGGGCAGTGCTGTGTCGATCTGAAGGGGGAGGTCGGTGATGCCCTGCACCTCGCCGACGACCTCCGCCATCATGGCGGCTTCGTCGATGCCTGGCAGACCGACGTTGATATCGAGCAGGTGCGCGCCGCTTTCCTGCTGTTCGGCCGCTTCACGGAGGATGTAGGAGAGGTCGTGGTCACGGAGCGCCGCCTTGAGCTTCGATTTGCCTGTCGGATTGATGCGCTCGCCGATGAGCACGGGCGAATCTTCAAAGACCAGTGCGTGTGCGTAGGAGGAGATGACCGTGCGATGCTTTTTCGTGAGCGGAACGGGCTCGATCGCCTTCACAGCCTTCACCATTGCCTCGATATGCGCGGGGGTCGTTCCGCAGCAGCCGCCGAGAATGCGGGCGCCCGCCGCCGCGATCCCCGCCATCGACGCGGCAAAATCGTCGGGGGTAACGTCGTAGGTGGTCATTCCGTCGACCAGCTTGGGCAGACCCGCATTGGGCATGACGAGCATCGGCAGGGACGCTACCTTTGCCATGCGCGCCGAAACAGCGACCATCTGATCGGGTCCGAGCGAGCAGTTCATGCCGATCGCATCGACCCGCAGTCCCTCGAGCAGGGCGGTCATCGCCTCGGGTGATGCGCCCGTCATGAGTTTTGCCGATTCATCGTAGACGTTGCTGACGAAAATCGGCAGGTCACAGGTCTCCTTTGCGGCGAGCGCGGCGGCTTTGGTCTCGTAGGAGTCGTTCATCGTCTCGATGATGATGAGGTCAACGCCTGCGTCCGCGCCAATTTTTATCGTTTTCTTGAAAAGCTCAACGGCATCCTCGAAATCAAGCGTGCCGAAGGGTTTCAGTAATTTGCCGCATGGACCGACGTCGAGTGCGACGAAGAGCGGGCGACCGAGGTCTGCACACTCAGCTTTTGCGGCTTTGGCACAGGCTACGCCCGCCTTAATGACCGCTTCGAGCGAGCATTCGCCCTCGTCGCCGAATTTGAGTGCGTTCGCACCGAAGGTGTTGGCGGTGACTACGTCCGAGCCTGCGTTATAGTAGGCTTTGTGCACACCTGTGATCACCTCGGGATGGGTCACGTTCCATTTCTCGGGCAGTTCGCCGACGGGCAGTCCCGCCGCTTGGAGCATCGAGCCCATGCCGCCGTCCATGAAGAGGTAGCCTTGGGTCAGTTTTTCACGAATCGTCATAGTTTTGTCTTCTTTCGGTTTATTATATATTCACATAAATTGCTTATACAATGCAATGCGGAACGTAAAGCGTTCCGTCGAGAGGGGGAGAGCGACTTTGCCCGAAAAGGCAAATGTCGCGCACTTCGCTTTAGCGAAGTGCTGACCATCCTCAAACGCCGAAGTTTCTCTACTTCGACGCAGTCGAAGTAGTCCCCTCCCACACCCTCCCCAACTCCTTGGCTGGGCTTTGTGCGGACTATCCCAACGGGCAATCGACCTTTTAAAACGGCTGTGGCTTGCTCCCATAGAAGAGAACTTAAGGAGAAAGGTGTGATACCTTGTAGGGACAGGCGTCCTCGACTGTCCGTCGATGAATCTCCACCCCATCACATCTCCCTGCGCTTTACGCCCTATACAAACAGTCCACCTTCTCGCAACCCTCGCAAACTTCCCTGCAACCTGTCGGCTTGTCCGAGATGCCGATGAGGGCGCTGACCGATTTGGTAGGGAGCATGAGGAGAGAGGGCGAAAGGGTGAGCCCGATATGCTTGGGGGCAGAGAGAAGCTCAAGCAGATCGCCCTGCTTCTCGAGCTCGAAATCGCCGTAGCCGGGCGAAAATCGCGGACGGAGGAACTTCCCTTCCGCTTCAACGATCGCCCGCAGGCATTCATTCAGCGCGTTGCATCCCGCCTCGACCGCCGCCGATGCCGCCGCATCGTAAATCACACCGACCGCTTCGGAAGAGACCTCTTCCCTGCGGATCTTGCGGTCGGCTTCGATGCCGATCGTGCCCGCGAAGAGGAAGAGCTCGCGGCAACCGTCCAGGTTTCGGGCAAGCGAGCGGCTCTCGATCGCACCGAGCCCGAAATCGAGCCCCTCGCGAATGGGCAGGCGCGTCCATACGGCGCGGAAGGTGCAGTTATCGGCAAGCCATTCGACCGCCCGCTCGACCGCGTCGGTCACAACCGCATCGGGCGTAGCGCCCCGATAACCGAGATATCGGTAGATCTCCCGACGATTCACGTCTGTGATCGGGAGATTTTCTTTATGGAGCTCGATCATTTGATGATCTCGGAAAGGTTTGCTTGGATCGCCGCCGCCACGTCGGGCTTGTTCATCGAGTAAACGTGGATGGCGTTGATGCCGTTGGCGTAAAGGTCGATGATCTGATCGGTCGCGTAAGCGATGCCTGCCTGCTTCATGGCTTCGGGATTGTCGCCGAAGCGATCGACGATCTGGATGAAGCGCTTGGGCAGGAGCGAGCCCGAGAGTGCGCAGATGCGCGCGATCTGCTTCGGGTTGGTCACGGGCATGATGCCCGCCACGATCGGCACGGTGATGCCCGCCTCGCGGAGCTTATAGATGAAGTTGTAGAGAATGTTGTTATCGAAAAACATCTGTGTGGTGAGAAATTCACAGCCCGCATCGACCTTCAGCTTGAGGTTGGCAATATCCTGCTTCTGGGTATCGGCTTCGGGGTGTCCCTCGGGGTAGCAAGCGCCGCCGATGCAGAAATCACCGTGCGCCTTGATGAAGGAGACCAGCTCGCAGGCGTGCTCAAAGTCGATGTAGAGCGCTCTGTCGTCGCTCCAGTCCCTCGGTTTATCGCCGCGCAGTGCGAGAATGTTCTCGATGCCCTGCGCCTTCATCTGCTCGATGCGCGCGGCAATGGTCGCCTTGTCTGCACCGATGCAGGTGAGGTGACCTACAGTGGTCACCCCGTAGTTTTTCTGCAAATTGCCCGCCACCTCGACGGCAAAGCCCGCATTCGAGCCGCCCGCACCGAAGGTGACGCTCATATAGGAGGGCTTGAGCTTTGCAATTTCTTCTGTCGCACTCTTGACACTCTCGAACGTGTCGCTCGTTTTCGGCGGAAATACCTCAAACGACAGTGCCGGTTTGTCCGCTTTGATAATATCGATCACTTTCATTAGTTTATCTCCTTTTTTGGGGCGCCGCCCCACCAAGGGCGCTGCCCTTGGAACCCGGCAGGAACCCTTTTGAAAAAGGTTCCTGCACCTCCAAAAACTTTATTAAAGCCGAGCGAATACTCGCTCGGTACGAGTTTCTTATTCTATTCTTCAAATGCTTGTACAGCCTTCACGACTCTACGCCAGCTTGCAAAGAGCGCCTCGGTATCGGCGTCCGCATTCGGCTCGAAGCACTTGTCCGAACGGCGGATGGCTTTCAGCTCATCGAGCGCAAAGAGCCCTGCGCCCAGCCCCGCGAGCATTGCCGCACCGAGTGCCGTCGATTCCTTTACGATCGGACGGTCTACCGTTTTGCCGATGAGATCGGCTTGCAGCTGCAGCATGAGGTCGCTGACGCTCACGCCGCCGTCCACCCGAATGGTCGTGATCGACCTGCCCGACGCACTTTCCATCTCGCGAACAAGCTCAGCCGACTGGAAAGCGATGCCTTCGAGCACAGCACGGCAGATATGACCGCGACCCGTGCCTCTCGTTACGCCGAGCAGTGCGCCGCGGGCGTACATATCCCAGTAGGGTGCGCCCAGCCCCGTGAACGCCGATACGAAGCGGACACCGCCGCTGTGCTCGACCGATTCGGCGAGGATATCGCATTCGTGTGCGCTCGAGATGAGGTGGAGCTCGTCCCGAAGCCACTGGATCGCCGAGCCCGCATTGAAGACACTGCCTTCGAGTGCGTAGGTCACCCGTCCACCTCTCTTCCACGCGACGGTCGAGACGAGATTTTCGCCCCGAACCGCCTTGTCCCCCGTATTCATGAGGACAAAACAGCCCGTTCCGTATGTATTTTTGCTGTCGCCCGCTTCGAAGCAAGCCTGTCCGAAAAGCGCTGCCTGTTGGTCACCAACTGCCGCCGTAACGGGGACATTCCACATAGCTTCGGGAACGTCATCCGAAGGCTTGACCCTGCCGAACTCATGCTCATTTTCGCATATTTCGGGGAGGATTTCGATCGGAATGCCGAGTTTTTCACAAATTTCGCCCGACCACTGCTGTGTTTCGAGATCCATGAGCATGGTTCTCGACGCATTGGTCACGTCGGTCTTGTGCTCGCCCGTCAGCTTCCAGATCAGCCCGCTCTCGACCGTTCCGAAGAGCAGATCGCTCCTTGCATACGCCTTTTTTGCCGCCTCACAGTGTTCAAGCAGCCATTTGATCTTGGTTGCCGAGAAATAGGCGTCGATCTGAAGTCCCGTGATCGCTTTGATTTTCTCTGCCCAGCCGTCGGCTTCTAGGGCTTCGCAGATGTCAGCCGTGCGTCTGCACTGCCAGACGATGGCGGGGGCTACGGGTAGTCCTGTCGATCTATCCCAGAGGATGGTCGTCTCCCGCTGATTGGCAATGCCGATGCAGTCGACCTGCTCGCCCGAGCGGTCGATCGCCTCGCGAGCCGCCTGCATCTGCCCCGCGAAAATTTCGAGCGGGTCATGCTCGACCCAGCCTTCCTTCGGATAATACTGGGTGAGCGGTACGCTTGCAGTCGCGATCGGTTGCAGACTGCGGTCGAACAGAATGGCGCGTGATGAGGTCGTGCCCTGATCGAGTGCCAGTATCGCCATGAGATCCCTTCTTTCGTGAATGGAATTGTACTATTATAGCATATTTGTCTATCGATGTCAATTTATTTTAGGGGATTTATGGGTAATCCTGCAAAAATAGCGCACCACAGCAAAAGAGCCCTTCCAAAAGGAAGGGCTCTTCGTGGGATGGGCTTGTGGTCAATCGACTGTCATGCCGTTATAGTTTAGTTCGTCAACCCACTGCCATGCCATTATAGCGGAGACAGTCATAGCGGAAATGCTGTCGGCATCCACGCCGTAGAACGCCTCATACGCTTCGGCAAATGCAGTGAGAACATCGGCATCGAGTGCCATGAGCTGCTCACAGGTAACCGCATAAACACCGCTGCCATAACAATCGCCATATTCGATCGGCTTCCATCCGAGCGCTCTTTCGACCATTCTATCCAGATCTTTACCTTTGATCAGTACATTCGGCGGAACTTGCTCAAGGCCTTGGTTCTTCTCAAGCCCTTCGGGGATGATCTGAAGGCTCAGATCGACGGCAAGGGTGTAGCCAGTGAGGTTTTCCTTGTTGCTGAGCGGATAAGCGCGCGTATCGCCCTTTATATGCTCCGCATAGAAGAGCGTTTCCCTGCAGGCGGGGTTCAGCTCATTCGCCCAAACAAGACCGGGACGGATATAACCTTCAGTGTCGGTAAAAACGTATTGCTTGAGTGCCAGATCGGAGAGGTCGAGCTTAGGAGCGTCGTGATAGTATGTTGTGCAAGGTCATAATCCTTTGCATCAAGTATCTTCCAATAGTTGTTGTAACCGGCAT
>CAYRQA010000030.1:0-15850 GCA_964426285.1 uncultured Lachnospiraceae bacterium
GGGGAACCTTTTGAAAAAGGTTCCCCTAAGAACCCCTCGAAAACTTTTAAACGCGCGGCAAGTACTTGCCGCGCAGGATGCACATCTTCCCCACCAAAAAGGCAGAGCAAAGGAAGATGAGGGGGAGTTTGAGGGGGAGAAGGAAACTTCGGCGATTGAGATGGTTCCTTCTCCCCCTCAAACGGAATGCGAAGCGTTCCGTCGCACATAACAAATGTTTTCACAAAATAAAATATATAACGAGGTGAATTATCATGACCGAAACAATGAAATCCATTCTTTCCCGACGCAGCGTTCGCCGCTACAAATCCACCATGCCCGAGAAGGCAGTCATCGAAGAGATCGCCAAAGCAGGCACCTATGCCGCGACCGGTATGGGCAAGCAATCTCCCATCATCCTTGCCGTGACCAATAAGGCGCTCCGTGACAAGCTGTCTGCGCTCAACGCCGCCGTCATGGGCAAGGGCCCCGAATTCGACCCCTTCTACGGCGCACCCGTCGTGCTCGTTGTGCTCGCTGATAAGTCGAAGGGCACCTACCTCTATGACGGCAGTTTGGTAATGGGCAATCTTCTGCTCGCCGCACATGACGCAGGGCTCGCGAGCTGCTGGATTCACCGCGCCAAGGAAGTCTTTGAGAGCGAAGAGGGCAAGGCGATCCTCGCTGAGCTCGGCATCGAGGGCGACTACGAGGGCATCGGCAACTGCATCCTCGGTTACGCTGATTGCGAACTCCCCAACGCCGCTCCCCGCAAGGATGGCTACGTCGTCTGGGCTGAATAATGTTTATTGGGGAAACCTTTCTTGAAAGAAAGGTTTCCCCAAACCCCTTCTAAAGAACTTATTAAAGCGCGGCAAATGCTTGCCGCGCGGCGAAGAGGCTCACAAACAATGTTGTAGTGGATAAGGTGCGGTGAAAATTCTGCACCTACCCCGTAGGGCGGGGGCTTGCTCCCGCCGACTTCGGTCGGTTTTCGGTAACGGTGATGTATGGGGGAATCCCTTTGTAGCGGACAGTCGTCTCCTTCGGCGAAGCCGAAGGAGTACGCCTTGTCCCTACAAGTAAGGTGTGAATCTTCGCCATCCACCGTAGGGCTGGGGCTTGAGCGAATCGCTTATTATCTCCGTTTGATAAATGATTATCTCGAAAGACTTCTGCGCGGCGAGTATTCGCCGCGCTTTAAAAAGTTTTCGAGGGGGTCTAAGGGGGAACCTTTTTCAAAAGGCTCCCCTTTGATTCACCTCATCTCCTGTATCGCTTGCCAAAGGGCAATGGCATCGCTTTCGCGGTTGAATGCGGAGAATGACACCCGTACAGCACCGCCGTCGGGTGTGCCGAGCGCCTTGTGGGCGAGGGGAGAGCAGTGCAGACCGCTCCGCACGCAGATGCCGCTACGGTCGAGATAGCTCCCCACCTCCGAGGAGGAGCGCCCTGCGACCGAGAAGAGCACGATACCTCCCTCACCCCCGTCGGGGCGGAAGACCCGCACGTTCGGTGTGCGCAGGAGAAGCTCGGTCAGCCGCCTGCGGAGCGCAACTTCATGCGCATCGATGGTCGAGATGCCTACCTGCTTCACATACTCGATCCCTGCACGGAGCGATGCGGCGGCGGGGGCATTCAGCGTGCCCGCTTCAAGCCGCTCGGGGAGTAGGTCGGGCATTTCTGCTTCGCGAGAGTGGATGCCGCTGCCGCCCTCTATGACCGTTTGCAGGGAAGTCGGCTCGATGTCATCCGAGAAGAGGACAAAGCCGCTTCCCGGCAGTCCGTAGAGCCCTTTGTGCCCGGGGGCACAGATGACGGCTGAACAGCCGAGCTCGACGATCGAGAGGGGCATCGTTCCCGCGGCTTGCGAGGCATCGACCACAAGGATGATCGAACGCTCGCGGCAGAGTGAAGCGATCTCTCTAAGCGGCAGACCGACCGACGCGACATTCGAGCGTGCAGTCACCTCGATCACCCTCGTCTCGGGACGTAGCTTCGAGTAAATCGATGCCAGAATCTCGCCCTTGCGCCCAAGTCCGCGGTAGACATCGTAGTGCACGCCCCTTTCCTTCGCGAGTGCGAGGATGGGACGGCGCACGCTGTTGTGCGAGAGCTCGGAGAAGAGCACGTGGTCTCCTTGGCGCAAAATGCCCTTCAGAGCGATGTTGAGCGCGTGGGTGGCGTTAGGGGTTAGCACGACCCGTTCGGGCGAGTGACTGCCGAAAAAATCGGCGACAGCCTCCCTTGTGCGGTAAACATCCTCTGCGGCGGCAAGCGCCATTCGGTGACTGCCCCTGCCGGGGTTGCCTCCGCACTCGCGCATGACCCGCATCGCTTCGGCATAGACCGATTCGGGCTTCGGGAAGGTAGTGGCGGCATTGTCGAGGTAGATCATCGCGTTCTCCTCCTTCGGTCGTCTCTCCATACGGCAGGGCTGTCCGGGCAGACGATCTTGCCGTAGGAAACGTCGGATAATTGCAGTATATGATGCGCGCGTGTGGCGGCGATGGGAGCGATCTCGACCCCGTAGGCACAGCCGCCGTCGGTGTAAGCGGGGGGCAGACGGATCACGGTGGCGGGAATGCCGTTCGCGCCCAGTGTGCTTTTTACCCGCATGGCAAGTGTCATAGACACTGTGGTGATCAGACAGTTGTTCATGATTTATGATTCCTTTGATTTGAATAATAAGAGGGCAGAGCCCCCTTGTTCAGTCTATGCGCAAAAAAAGCACTTGACAATGGCGGTGCAATCTGCTACCATAAAGAAAAGACGGTTTATTGGGAGGGCAGACATGACCATCAGCTTTTTTGAACTTTCGGGTCGCCGCTTTCGGCTGACAGACAGCACGCACAGTGGGGAGGTATCCGAATCGTCCCCCGATTTCAAGCTCAGCGAAGGGGAGCTCACCTTTCGGGCAGAGCAGATCGAGACGGATGACAAGGTGTTGTCCGCGAACGGCTTCTTGTATTGGTTCAAGCACTTTACCCGTATGTTTTGGGGCTATTTTGCCCCTACGCCGATCTATAAGAAATGCAGTCCCATCCTGCTCGAAGCGGATGTCGAGGTCAAAACCGAGCGCTATCGCGAGCATACGGTAGCCTTTACCCCGTCCGACTATTCGCCCGATCTCCACGACTATACCGCACCGAAGCTCGACGGCGGCAAGGATCTTCGCATTACGCCGACCGCCTATAAGGTCAACGAAGCCGAGGTCAAGCGCCGCCAAAAGGAAACGCTCGTCGAACGGCTCGGGCTGTCGACCTTCCTCTTCCTGTTGCCCATCGTCTTCATGCTCGTCTCTGCGAGCATTCAGGCGGGGACGCTCACCATGATCGGCATCTTTTCGATGTTCGTGCTCTATCCGCTCATCGCACTGATCCTGTTTTTGTGGCGTCGAAGCTGCAAGCAATTCGAAGTGAAGGTCAAGAATAAGGTGCTCGAGCTGAACCTCCTCCTCCAAATGCCTCAATATAAATGAATGCAAAAGTCCGTTGGCAACTGCCAACGGACTTTTTGAATATTGTGACAAAGTTGATATAGACGATGGGCGGTGGGGATTCGCCCTCCTCGTAGGGGCGAATGACATTCGGCTTCGCCGAAGTCGAACGAATCGCCCGTTGAAACGGCGCGGGGAGGTGTAATTTGGTGGAATCCCACGAAGACGGGACGGCGCCCTCGACGTCCCGCTTGAACTATTCGCAGTTTACCATCTATCCATACCAAGCCCAAAATGAAAGACGCACCTCTTCCGAAGTGCGTCTCATCTTATTCGTTTTTCGCCTTTTTTCGTCGCACATACCCGTACACCCTGCATTCGCCCTCGAAGAAGATAAATCCGAAACAGAGCAGGACGATCAGGTCGCCCGTGTAGGAGTAGAGCGTGCGCTCGGAGGAAAAGTAAGCCTCACCCGTGACGTAGCCCTGTACGAGCGGCTCGAGGTACTCGGTCACCTCTCCTGTCGGCGTGATGAGCGAGGTGATGCCCGTGTTGGCGGCACGGAGCACCCATCTGCCATTCTCGATTGCTCGCAGGCAGGCGTGCGCATTGTGCTGATAGACGGCGGGCGAATCGAGATACCACGAATCGTTGGTCGAGAGCAGTAAAATCTCCGCACCGTCTGCGACCGACTGTCGCGAGAGCGTCGGATAGATCGAATCAAAGCAGACCAGCCGCCCGACCTTACCGTAGGCGGTCTCGTCGATCGCCGAAGCCTCCCTCGAAGAGAGCGGTGAACTGAAGAGATTCATTTCCCCGAGGAAGGGAAGGAATGTGTTGAAAAAATCCTCCATCGGCAGGTATTCGCCGAAGGGAACGAGATGCTGCTTGTAGTAGGGCGTTTCCTCGACGCTTCCGTCGGGGTAGAAGCCGATGATGGCGTTGTAGCTGTCGGTCTCGCCCTCCTCGTTCGTCAAACGGTCGAATGCACCGACGTAGATGATCGTGCCCGAATCTTGGGCGAGCGCCGAGATCGAGTAGGCGACCGAGGGGTATGCCTTCACCGCGTAAGTAAGCACTGTTTCAGGCCAGAGCAGGATATCGGCATCGGCTTCTTCGATCGCCTTTTCCGAGAGGTCGAGGTAGATGTCGATGGCACGCTCGCCGTCCGATTCCCACTTTTCACCCGAGGCGATGTTGCCTTGGATGAGTGCGGCAGAGATCCTGCGGTCGGGGTCGTTCTCGAAGGCAGCAAGACGGATGGTGCCGTAGCCGATGTTGGCGAAAACGACCGCCAGCGCGAGCGAAGTATAACGAAGGAGGGTGGTTTTCCACTCGGGAGAGAGATTTTGCTTGATCTGTTTAAATGGGTTGCCCTTCAATGGCAGATCGGGGCAGAGCTTCCAAAGTCCCCAACCGAGGATGCCGTTGACGAGGGCGATGATGAAGGTCACGCCGAACGAGCCGATCAACTCTGCCGACTGAACTGCAGGGAGAAAGCTCGTCTGCGAGAGCGCCAGCCTTGCCCAGGGCACCCCTGCCCACGTGAGCGTCTGAAGCCACTCTGAGACCGTCCAGACTGCCGCAAAAAGCAGAGGAGAGAGGGCAGGGTGACAGGAGGCTTGCCGAAAGAAAAGGGCGAAGCAGGCGAAGCTGAAGCCTTGCAGAGATGCCAGTCCGAGCCAGCAGAAGAGAATGATGCCCACCGCCGCGAGCTTTGAGATGCCGAGAAATTCGAAGGGGTAGAGATACCAAAACCAGTGGAAGACGGTGATAAAACAGGGCAGAGCAAAGGACAGCCCCACGAGATAGGTGCGGCGAAAGGAGAGCTTTCGCTTTGCCGTCTCGATGAGCGCATAGACGAGGGGGACCATCGAGAGGTAGGCGAGCGGCGAGAGCCGGTCGACCATCTGGGTCAGCGCCGTGAAGAAACCGCAGAAAATGAGGAGGAGCGTCATGCAAAATCCTCCATGAACCAAATGTCCGATTGGTCGAGTTCAAAGGTCTTGCCGCTCAGGTAATTCAGAATGCCGCCGTCGGTCGTGAATTTGAAGGTCAGACGGTAGGCGCAGAGCGCCTGGAATTTGTAGCCGAGCTTTTTGTCGTCGCGGTTGACGCCGTACTTGCCGTCACCGACAAGCGGATGTCCGACCGATGCGAGATGCGCACGGATCTGGTGCGTTCTGCCCGTGAGCAGATCTATCTCGAGCAGGGAATCGCCCTGCTTCTCGGCAATCACCCGATAGGCAGTGCGGATCGACTTCACGCCCTCGGCGTGGGTCGGCTTTTTGGTGTAGATGGTCACCTGATTGGCATCGCTGTCCTTGCGCAGCCATCCCGTCAGCAGTCCCTCTTTTTCGTCGAAGATGCCGTGTGCGGCGCAGAGGTATTGCTTTTTGATCTCACGATCCTTCATCTTCTGGTTGAGGATGCGGAGTGAGGCGGCGGTTTTCGCGGCGATCACGATGCCGCCCGTGTTGCGGTCGATGCGGTTGACGAGTGCGGGGGCAAAGGACTGCTCCTTGGCAGGGTCGTACTCGCCCTTGCGATAGAGGTATGCCTTGACGTGCGAAATGAGTGTGTTGGTGTCCTCTGCAGCATCCGAGTGAACGAGCAGTCCCGGACGCTTGTTGAGCAGCATGATCTGCTCGTCCTCGTAGACGATGTTCAAGCGAGGGGTGAGCTTGGTGAAGGCAGGTGCAGGTGTGTCGGAGAGCAGATCGGGCGGCAGAAAGAGTTCGATCGTGTCGCCCTCGCAGAGCATCTGATCGATATAGGCACGCTTGCGGTTGACCTTGATCTTTTTGGTGCGGATGCCCTTGTAGAGCATCGACATGGGCAGGTTCTTCATGGCTTTGGTGAGAAACTTGTCCAGTCTTTGCCCCGCGTCATTGGGTCCGATGGTGAGTGTTTTCATGGTTTGGGGTTCTCCTGTGTGGGGAAATATGTTGTTCTGGGTGGAGCGAGTGCAGATCATTAGTTTCTGAGAGAAGGGGGAAAGGACCATCTCAAACGCCGAAGTTCCTTTCCCCCTTCTCTCAGACTCTCATCCCCCTATCTCCTTGGCTTTTGCCCTTGCAAAATTCAAGGAATAGTAATCTGGGCGGCAAGTATTTGCCGCCCTTAAATAAAGTTCTTTGTGTCGCTTTCTTTCAAGAAAGCGATCGGGGTTTGGGGCGGAGCCCCAAATATATTTGATTCAATTCAATTTGCCTTGGCGTGGACGATGGGGTCTGGGTAGACGACCTTGCAGATATCGGCGCCGACGGCGGCGAGCTTTCCGACGATGTCGTAATAGCCGCGTTCGATGAGGTGGATGTCCTCGATCATGGTACAGCCCTCGGTGGCCAGCCCTGCGATGACCATGGCAGCGCCGCCGCGGAGGTCGACCGAGCGAACCGAAGCGCCCGAGAGCTTGACACCGCCCTGAATGACGGCGGTCTTGCCGTTGACCTGAATGTCAGCGCCCATGCGGCGAAGCTCCTCGACGTAACGGAAGCGATTGTCCCAAACCCCCTCGGTCAGTGTGCTGACACCGTTCGCGAGGCAGAGGAGGGCGCAGAACTGAGGCTGCATATCGGTCGGGAAGCCGGGATAGGGAAGGGTCTTGATATTGCATTTCTGAAGGGGGTCGACGCGGGTGACGACGACGGAATCATCGTATTCCTCGATGGTCACGCCCATCTCTTCGAGCTTGGCGGTGATCGAATCGAGGTGCTTGGGGATGACGTTGCAGATGCGCACCTGACCGCCTGTAGCGGCGACAGCCGCCATGTAAGTGCCTGCCTCGATCATGTCGGGGATGATGGTGTAGGAGCAGCCGTGGAGCTCCTCCACGCCCTTGATCTTGATGGTGTCGGTACCTGCACCGCTGATCTGCGCACCGCAGGTATTGAGGAAGTTGGCGAGGTCAACGATGTGCGGCTCGTGGGCGGCATTTTCAATGACCGTCAGACCGGGCGCACGGACGGCGGCGAGCATGACGTTAAGGGTCGCGCCTACCGAGACCACGTCAAAAAAGATGTTGCTGGCAGTTAAGCCGTTGGGGGCAACGCTGACGATAAAACCGCCTTCCTTGATGCTGACGGTCGCACCGAGCGCTTCAAAGCCCTTGATATGCTGGTCGATGGGACGGACGCCGAAATCGCATCCGCCGGGATAACCGACGCAGGCTTCACCGAAGCGACCGAGCTCTGCACCGAGCAGGTAGTAGGAGGCGCGCATTTTGCGGGTGAGTTCCATGGGAGGTGCGTCCATGCGGGCATCCCGTGTATCGATTTCCACGCTGTTTTTGCCGACCATGCGGACCTTCGCGCCGATGTATTCGAGTATTTTCAGAGAAAGTGCAATGTCGTTGACGCCGGGGAGATTGTCGATCCGACATTTGTCACCCACTAGAAGGGTGGCAAATACGATGGGCAGTGCGGCATTTTTCATGCCCTCCACATCGATGCGCCCGTAAAGCGGCTTGCCGCCGTTAATTTGTATTTTTTCCATGTTGTATATTCAACCCGTCCTTGTCGGGCGGTGTTTGCTCCCAAATCATAATTTGTCATACGATGCCATGACGTTTAATTAAATTCCATACATAATATAGTATAACATCATTCCGAAAGCGTTCATGAACTTTTTGTAAACATTTGACCTAAAAATAGAAATGTTTACAAAATCCGTCACAAAGCCGCCTGATACAGTATATGCGGCAGTCGAAAAACGGTCATTCAGCCGATTGTTTTGCCGCTTTTGTAGTAGGCGACCGCGAGATCGACGACCAAACCGTAGCTGCGCGTGCCTGCAGTCTGTCCTTGGCTGACGAGGTAGGAGTTGTTCACGCTCTGGCTGACGTCTGCGGCGACGTTTTCACGGTATTGGTCGTAAAATGCACTGTATGCGTAGAACTCGCCGACGATGCGGCGGTCGATAGTGGCGTAAAACGTGCTGTAGGCATCGGGGCTTGATTGGTAGAGGGCGCTCATCACGTATTCGAGCATATTGACGTAGGCGCAGTACTTAATATAAGCGTCGTCCGATTCCAAGCTGACGAGAAATGCCACGAAATTCGCCTCGTCCTCTCTTGCGATGCCCCGCTGATGCGCCAGTTCGTGCGCGGCAGTATATGGCAAGGTGTAATCGGGGAATTGGATATTCAAGTTTGCTTCTCCTGTATAGTAGGAGTAGACGCCCGTGATGTGGGTGTAAGACATCGGATGGCTGAGCATGACAAACTTGACAGAGGAGCGCAGGGGAGAGATGAAGTCGTATTTTTCGGCGGCGATCGCGTATGCGTCGTTGAGCTTGTCGGTCATCTCGTTTAAGCTGTAGGGCATGACCGAGCAATCGTTGTAGCGGAAATAGACCTCGTCGAGGGTCGATTCGGCACCCTCGAGTAGGATCTCGGCGGTTTCGATCAATTCCTGGGCGGCGACCTCCCTGCGGTCGAGCCCCATTTTGACGTCGAGCGTGCTGCCCTGATAGCCGGGGGCAAGCGTGAGGACGAAGAGAGAGTAGAAAAGGCTGATCGCAGACAGCAGGAAGGAAACGTAGCGGCAGTATGCCTTTTTGTTAAAGCGGCGGGCGATGTGGATGGTGATCAGGATGAGGAGAACGATGATCAGCGGCAGGAGAATGATGATCATCTCCGCCAGCGAAAAGGGGATCCAGCCGGTGAGCTTGGCAAGCAGGAAGCGGACTGCGGCGCAGACCTGTTCGGTCATAAAATCGGCGAAGGGGGCTGATTGGGTGCAGATATAGTGCGCAACGGCAGCTGCCAGTGCCAGTCCCAGGAAAATATACATCCCTTTGTAGGCATTCTTCAGAAAATAGAGGAAGCCCCGTCCGATCGAACAGCCGAAGGCTTTCAGATGAGCAAGCAGTCGACGGGGGAGGGAGGTCTGATCATTCATAGGAAAACTCCTTTGTGAGGTTTTGCAGGTCGGCGGGCAGCGAAGCCCGAAGGGTCATGGGCTCGCCTGTCATCGGGTGGGTGAAGGAGAGCGTTTCGGCATGGAGTGCCTGTCTGCAGATGCGTGCATCGGCTTTGCCGTAGAGGGTGTCGCCCAGAATAGGATGCCCGCAAAAGGCAAAATGTACCCGAAGCTGATGTGTTCGCCCTGTCTGCGGACGGGCACGCACGAGGGTGATCGCATCGCCCGAGGCGGTCGAAGGCAACTGCCCGAGCACCTCGTAATCGGTGACGGCAGGCACGCCCCCCTCGCAGGGGGACCAAAAGGTCTCGCGGAGCATCATGCTCCCTTCTTTGCGGCGCAGATAGCTGGAAATCCTGCCTTCGTTCGGCATAGACGCATCCGACGGAAATGCACCGCAGAGCAGGGCAAGGTAGCTTTTGCGGATCTGTCCTGTCTCCATCTGAGCGGCAAGGCGACCTGCGGTATGCTTGTCTTTGGAGAGCAGGACGATGCCGCTCGTGTCACGGTCGAGCCTGTTGACCGCACGAAAGACGAAAGGGCTGCCCTTTTTCTCGAAATAGGCTGCAACGGCATTGGCAAGCGTATCCCCCTGATGACCCGCCGAAGGGTGCGTGGGCATGGAAGGAGGCTTGTTGATTGCAAGCAACCACTCGTCCTCGCAGATGATCTCGAGCGAGACGTCCCATGGCTCGAGCAATTCATTCATCTCATCTGCGCGGTCCTCGACCGCGAGCGAGAGCAGATCGCCGCATTGGAGCACTGCCCGCACGGTCACATGAGTACCGTTCAGCAGGATGCCGTCCTCGATGCGTTTGAGCCGTGAGATCGCTTTATGAGAGTATCCGACTTCCTTTAAGAAGTCGGATACTCTTTTGTTATGCCAATTCTCGGTTATTTTGAAGTCCATTCGCTTTATCAGCAGACGGGAACCGTCCAGCCCATGCTGTCCTCGAGCTTGCCCCACTGGATACCCGTGAGGGTGTCGTAGAGCATCTGCGAGATCGGACCGATCTTGCCGTCGTTGAGGGTCATGAGGGTCTCGCCGTCGTTCAGCTCGCCGATGGGCGAGATAACAGCCGCAGTACCCGTGCCGAAAGCTTCGTTCAGCTTGCCGTTCTTGTAAGCCTCGACGACCTCGTCGATCGAGAGCTTGCGTTCCTCGACTTCGATGCCCTTGGCTTTCAGCAGTTCGATGCAGCTTCCGCGGGTGACACCGGGGAGGATGTTGCCTTCGTCGAGCGCGGGGGTGATGACCTTGCCATCGATGACGAAGAAGACGTTCATTGCACCGACCTCGTCGATGTACTTGTGCTCGATGCCGTCGAGCCAGAGCACCTGTGCATAGCCGAGCTTTTCAGCCTTTTCTTGACCGATCAGCGATGCGGCGTAGTTGCCGCCGACCTTGGTGTTACCCGTACCGCCTCTGACGGCACGGACGTATTCACGTTCAATGAAGATCTTGACGGGTGCAAGACCTGCTTCGTAGTAAGCGGCAACGGGCGAGAGGATGATGGCAAAGAGCAGGGTCTTGGAGGGGTGAACGCCGAGGTGTACATCGGTTGCGATGATGAAGGGACGGATGTAGAGCGACTTGCCGTCTTCCTTCGGGACCCAGTCTGCGTCGACTTCGACGATTGCCTTGATCGCCTGAAGCACGTCTGTGGGGTCGAGCTCGGGGATGCAGAGACGGCGGTTGGTGTTGTTCATGCGCTCGATGTTCTTCTGGGGGCGGAAGAGCTGGATCTTTCCCTCGGGGGTATAGTAAGCCTTCAGACCCTCGAACATTTCCTGCGCATAGTGGAAGACCATGGTCGCGGGATCAAGCGAGAGAGGACCGTAGGGCACGATGCGCGGATCATGCCAGCCCTGACCCTTGGTATAATTCATCAGAAACATATGGTCGGTAAAGTAGTTACCGAATCCGAGTTTCGAATAGTCGGGTTTGATTTTGGGCGCTGTGGTGCGCTCGATTTTGATATTCAGCATTATAAACTCCCGTTTTCGCCCTACGGAATCGATGCGAGGGCTTTATTTGATGGGCGGCGGTATGCTGTCATGCCGAGCCGTCTGTATCTTCCCTTATTTTAGCACAGGGAAAGCAAAATTTCAATATCTTTGGATGATTTTTTCGATTTCGCGGTATATTTTTTTGCAAAACCGGCAAAATGAAGGACACAAGCGTAACGGAAGCACGGTCGGGAGAGACGGCGAAGTGCTTCTTTTGAAAGGAATGGTCATTTATGAAAAAAAGTATGTTAATCATCCTGCTGGCGGCACTGCTCTTGACTTCGGGCGGCGTTGTCCTTGCGGCGGAAGCGAACGGCAATGCCGCGGAGGGGGGCGTGCGCATCTCTCCCGCACTCGACGTGCTGGCAAGTGAGCTGTCGCTCACCAAAACGGGGCTTGTGGCGAAGGACATCACCTTCACTGCTTCCGATTTCGAGAAAACGATGGGGGTCAGCCATCTCGACAGCGTGACTGTCCTCACCCTGCCCGATGCCGCCTGCGGTACGCTCTACCTTGCGACCACGCCCGTCATGGCAGGACAGGTCATCACTCGTGAGAGCCTCTCGTCGCTCCGATTCACCCCTGCAGGCAGGGAAGAGGGAACCTGCAGCTTCGTCTTCGGAACGGTCTCCTCTTCACAGCCTTTGGCAGTCACCTGCCGACTGCATCTGATCAATTCGCTCAATTTCGCCCCCACTGCCCCCGCAGAGGGCGAGCAGACGATGGCGACCCTCTGCAACGTGCCGATTTACGGCAAGCTGACCGCCAGCGACCCCGAGGAGGATCTGCTGCACTATCGCATCACTGCCTATCCTGCAGGGGGAACGCTCCGCATGACCGACCGCAAGGAGGGGCGCTTTTGCTATACCCCTGTCGAGGACTATGTCGGGGAAGACAGCTTCCGCTTTGTGGCAGTCGACTGCTACGGCAACGAATCGGAGGAGCAGACGGTGGCGCTGACGGTTGATAGGTCGACTGCGGCAGTGACCTACTGCGATATGGAGGGAAGCGAAGCGCTCCTGCCTGCCATGCGGCTGGCGGAGAAAGGGGTCATGATCGGCGAGACGATCGGTGCATCCGCCTATTTTCACCCCGAAAAAGAGGTCACCAAGGCTGAATTTCTCGCGATGACCCTCTGTGCGGCAGGCATTGCGGTGAGCGGAGAGGGCGAACAGACGGCTTTTGCCGATGACGGGGATATTCCTGCCCACCTGCGCAAGTACGTCACTTATGCTACCGAGAAACGCTATATCGAGGGTGAGACGGTCGAGGGATCGTCCTATTTCTACCCCAATCAGACGGTCACCTATGCCGAAGCTGCCGTGATGCTGCAAAACGTGCTCGGTCTGACGGTGAGCGGCAGTCAGTCGGTCTTCTCGGAGGATGTCACACTGCCTGTGTCTGCGCAAAATGCACTTTGGGCGGTTGCCGAGGCAGGGCTCTTCCCCGACGGTGCCTTTGCCGCTGACAGTGCGGTCACCAGAGCTGATGCCGCTTGTATGCTTGCGGCAGTGCTCGAGATGAAGTGAAGAAGATGCCGCTCGGTTTCAAACCGAGCGGCTTTGTGTTGACAAGCAAAGGGTGGGGTGCTATAATGAAAACAAACAGAAAGGCGGTACACGGAATGGAAAAACGCCCCCAATCCTCTGATTTTGATGCAAATCATGTATTGAGCGTGTTTCGCGCAGAGCAGCTCATCGAACAAGGACGATATGAAGAAGGAAACGATTTGCTGAAATCTGCAGAAGGACACCCGAACGTCGATCAAGTGACGCTCTGTCTGCGCCTTGCGGAATACTACATAGAATCAAACGATCGCGAACGGGGCATCGCCTATCTGACAAGGCTTTGCACTCAAACGGTCGACAACTACGAGAAAGCGATCGAAAATCGCGGACTGACCAAAGTTTGGCTGAAATACTGTTCCTTGGTCGAAGGCGAAGTGCCTCGAACGGTGTACTTTTCTTCATCGCCTGCACCGCTCGCGCCCGAAGCGTGCAGTATGCCGATCAATGAGATCATGGCTCTGCCCGATGATGAGTTGCTGACTGCGCTGTCTGATCATCTTGCCGAGTTGTCGGGAGAGGGTGAAGCGCTCGAAGCGCTCAGTGAGCCCGAACGAATGGTCTACGATGCCGATCTGATGATGAGCGAAGTGAATTCGGGCGGCTTCGGGCACTATCTCTACTATCACGGCGACCGACTGGGTGCGCTCGAGCGTGCGCTTGGGACGATCGGTGCAGATAAGTGCGTTACGCTGCTCGGTCGTGTGAAGGGCAAATTCCCGAGATCGACTCCTCCGAAGCGGCTTGACACAATGCAGTCTCGGCTCGATAAGATGGAGGAAAAGGGCATCGATTTCGAGGACGAGGACGAATATTATTACGAAATCACCGAAAGGGAGCTGATCGGGTGCCTTTGCGTATTCGTTCGGGCGAATCAGGCGGCATTTCGGTGAAAGAACAAACCTGTTGCAAGTTCAGCGGATCGGTGACAAGGTCAGTAATTCAAGGCTCTATCGGCAAATATAAAATTCTTTGCAGGGACGTCGAGGACGCCGGTCCCTACAAAGATGTCGGCGCAAAGCAACAAGACTTAATTTGACAGGAATTATACGCTTATCTATTCATTTTATCCACAAATTCACTCTTCTTCGCCGTCAGCTCGACCCATGCGGGGCGGAAACCGCTTCGGATGGCATTTCGCACCGACGCGATATTCGACCACGCGGCACAGTAGAAGGGGACTTTGTTCCGTGCGATGATCTCAAGTGCCAGCTCTGCGGTGAGTGCCGATGCGATGCCCTTTCTGCGGTAGGCGGGGAGCACGTCGATGCTGATCTGCCACATCTCTTCGCAGTCGGCAGATGCTCCCGCGAGGGCGATCAGCTTGCCGTGATCGTATGCGCCGACGGCGATGCGGTCGAGTTCCTTGCGCTTTTCGCAGAGCGCGTTCGACCACTCGGGTCTGTACAGCTCGGCGAAATCGGTCGGCTCGAGCAGACGCCTCTCATACGGGCAGGGAAGGTCGCGCAGTACGTTCAGATCGGGCAGAAAATGTTCCGCCATGAAGCAGAGCTTTAGTCCGTGCGGCGCGATCGCATCGGATAGCACATGAAGATTCGGCGTTTCGAAGCAGTGCTCGGCGGGGGAGCGGTGGATATAGGCATCGACCGCCCCGACCAATTCGGGGCTTGCCGATGCGACCACATTCGAGCCGTAGGAGACGAGCTGACAGTCGAAGGGAAGGGTGAGGTACTTGCGCGCCTGCTCATGCGTGACCGAGACGACCGTTTTCGGTATGCCCGAGTATAAATCGGCAACCTCACACCCGAGTTCGCGTGCTGATTGATACATAGCGATGAACTCAAGCATCAGATTGGTCATATTGCTCCTCCCGTATTCACTGTTTTCCCCTATTGTAGCACATTTCTGTTGAAAAATCCATATCTTTCCGGCTACAAAGCGATATTTTCTCTCGGGCGGCAAGTATTTGCCGCCTATAAAAAGTTCTTTGCTGACTTGGCGAAGCCAAGTCGTGCTTTCATCGAAAGAAAGCGACCGGGATGCACCATTTGGCAAAGCCAAGTGATGCAGAGTCCTTGCCGGAGCTCGAGGCGGAGCCTCGAATATATTTAATTTTTCAAAAACACATGAAACTCGCAAAAAAGGCTTGCAAGCGGCGCGAGTTTGTGCTATAATATAATGAATTACTATGAATTACTGAAAAAAGGACTGAATAATTGTGCTTGAACTGAAAAAGAAGATCGCAGAGCTGATCGCCGAAAAGCTGTCTCAGATGACGCCCGAGCCGATCCCCTCTGCCGACACGCTTGCCGGACTGCTCGAATATCCCCCCGACGCGAAGATGGGCGACCTTGCGCTCCCCTGCTTCCAGTTTGCGAAGGTCATGCGCCGTGCACCCAAGATGATCGCAGAAGCGATCGCCGCCGACCTTGCGTGCCCCGAGATCGAGGAGGTCACTGCGGTCAACGGCTATCTGAACATCAAAATCTCCCCGACCTACTGGACGGGCAAGATCATCCCCGAGATCCTCGAAAAGGGTTCTGACTACGGCAAGATCAACGTCGGCGAAGGCAAGACCGTCGTCCTCGACTATTCCTCGCCCAACATCTGCAAGCCCTTCCACATCGGACACCTCGGCACGACCGTCATCGGTCATTCGATCCGCCTGACCCACGAGTTTATGGGTTACAAGTGCGTCGGCATCAACTACCTCGGCGACTGGGGCACCCAGTTCGGTAAGCTGATCACCGCCTACCGCAAGTGGGGCTCGAAGGAAGAGGTCGAGGAGGGCGGCATCGACTACCTCGTCGACATCTATGTTCGCTTCCATGCCGAAGCCGAGAACGATCCTACGCTCAACGACCTCGCACGCGCCGAGTTCCATAAACTCGAAGAGGGCGACGAGGAAAACCTCAAACTCTGGCAGTGGTTTAAGGAAATTTCGCTCGAAGAGTACGAGAAGACCTACAAAC
>CAYRQA010000031.1:0-15447 GCA_964426285.1 uncultured Lachnospiraceae bacterium
GCTTTCTTTCAAGAAAGCGACCGGGATGCAAGGGCAGAGCCCTTGCCAGGGGTTGGGGCAGAGCCCCAATGAGATATGCTTACTAAAAAAACAAAAGACGAACTGCGAGAGAAGGCGAACCGACTGCCGCTGACACCGGGCGTGTATATCATGCACGGGGCGGGGGACAAGATCATCTACGTCGGTAAGTCGAAGGCGCTCAAAAACAGAGTGTCCCAGTATTTCGGGGACAACGAAAAGAATATCAAGACACAGCGCATGGTCGATGACGTGTGGGATTTCGAGTATATGCTCACCGACACCGAGATCGAGGCGCTTGCGCTCGAGAATAAGCTCATCAAGCTCCATCAACCCAAGTATAACATTCTGCTCAAGGACTCAAAGAGCTATCCCTATATCAAGGTCAACCTGCAGGCGGCGTATCCGAACGTAGAGGTCACGCGCAAGCGCCTTGCCGACGGGGCAAAGTATTTCGGTCCCTATTCGGGCACGACGATCGCCTATTCGATCCTCAAAACGGTGCAGAAGACCTTCCTGCTTCCGACCTGTAAACTGCAATTTCCGAAGGATATCGGAAAGTCGCGTCCCTGCCTGTACAGTCATATCGGGCAGTGCTGTGCGCCCTGTATCGAGGACAATCTCAGCGAAGAGGAGTATAGAGCCCGCTTTCCCGAGATCATCTCCTTTTTGCGCGGAAATTATAGCGAAGTCAAGAAAAAACTGACCGAAAAGATGCAGTTTGCATCCGAAAACCTCCTCTTCGAGAGCGCGGCGCAGTACCGCGACCAGATCGCATCGCTTGAGAGCCTGTGGCAGAAGCAGAAGGTGGTTGCATCGCCCGACGCCGAGCATGACGTCATCGCACTCCACACCGACGACACCTGCGCCTGCCTTGCCATCTACTACGTTCGCGGCGGCGCGGTCATCGACTCGGACAACTTCATCTTTACCGCCGATAAGATCATTGACGAAAACACCCTCACCTCTTTCCTCAGCGATCTCTACGGGCACCGCGAGTATATCCCCGACGAACTGCTCGTCGGCTTCGAGCTCGACGAGGAAAACCGCACCATGCTCGAGGACTTCCTCTGCGAGCGCAGTGAGAGCAGGGTGAAGGTCAAGATCCCCCAAAAGGGCGAGCTGAAACGCCTCTGCGAGATGGTGCGCGAAAACGCCGCCCTGCACGCGAGACAGTACCGCGCCGAGAAGGAGAAGGACAACAGCGTCCTGCAAAAGCTGGGCGAACTGCTCTCCCTCCCCAAAGCGCCCGAGACGATCGAGTCGATCGACATCTCCAACTATGGAGACGAGCATATCACGGCGGGGCTCATCGCGCTGAGAGACGGCAAATTCAATAAAAAGGGCTACCGCACCTATAAGATACAGAGCGGCACACAGGACGACTATCTTGCCATGTGCGACGCGCTCGAACGCAGATGTAAGCACGCAGACGAACAACCGCTCCCCGATCTCTTCCTGCTTGACGGCGGCAGAGGGCACGTCGGCGTGGTCAAGGCGCTCTTCAAGCAGCTCAGCGTGAAAACCCCTGTCTTCGGCATGGTCAAGGACGACTACCACAAGACCCGCGCCCTTACCGACGGCGAGCACGAGATCAGCATCGCGCGCGAGCAGGCGGTCTTCGTCTTCGTCTACAAGATACAGGAGGAGGTCCACCGCTTCGCCCTCTCGCGGATGCAGAACGCCAAGCGCAAGGAGCTGAAACATTCCACCCTCGAGCAGATCAGCGGCATCGGCGCGAAAAAGGCGGCGCTCCTGCTCGACCGGTTCGGCACGCTCGCTTCGCTGAAAAATGCCACCGCCCAAGAGATCGCCGCCGTCAAGGGCATCTCCGAAAAGGACGGACAGGCAGTGTGGGAACATTATCACGGGGAAGACGATAAGGCGTAATGCAGCACTATTGGAAAAACTTGAATTGGAAGGGGTATGTATGAAAAAGAAAGTGAAAATGTTATTACGGTGGCTTGGGTTTTTTCTCCTGTGCTTTTTTACAATCTACCTGATTGTATTTTGGGGTGGTTGGAAGCTCTTTGAAAGCGGCGACCCTATATTGATGGAAATCGGTGCTGCGCTTGTTTTATCCATATTCTTATCTGCAATCAACGAAGTGCTAACAATGCACAAAAAGAAGATAAAAGATTTGGAAGAGCATATAAAGCAGCTTGAGGATACTATTGCAAAGAAATAAATGACATATTCCAATTTGTCGCTCACAATTACCAACAGAAAGGAACCAACCATGAGAATTATCACAGGCAGTGCCAAGGGCATGAAGCTCTATACCCTCGACGGGGACGAGATCACCCGTCCCACCCCCGAGCGCGTCAAGGAAGCGATCTTCAATATGCTTGCCTTCGACATAGAGGACAGACGCGTGCTCGATCTCTTCGCGGGTAGCGGTCAGATGGGGCTCGAAGCGCTCTCGAGAGGGGCGGCATCGGCGCTCTTCTGCGACGTCAACAGCCAAGCCGCCGAAATCGTGCGCAAAAATGTGCAGAAGACAAAGCTGGGCGACCGCGCGCGCGTGCTCAACACCGACTATAAGGCAGCCATCCGCACCTGCGCGGGCAAGGAGAAGTTCGACGTGATCTTCCTCGACTCCCCCTATGCGCTGAATCTCGTGCAGGACGCCATCGACCGCATCCTCCGCGCAGATCTTGCCGCCCCCGGTGCCATCTTTGTCTGCGAGAGCGACAGCGACAAGCCATTTAGCGGCGAAGGACTGCGCCTCTACCGCCACAACCGCTACGGACGCATCTACATCACCGTGCTCATCAACGATGCGAACCTCGGCGACGAAGAAGAGGAGGGAAGTGCCGATGCGTAAGCTGACAGCCCTCGTCACGGGCAGCTTTGACCCGCCCACCCTCGGTCACCTCGACATCATCGCCCGCTCGGCGGCGATCTATGACCGCGTGGTCGTCTGCATCTTCCACAACAGCGCCAAGCATACGATGTTCACCCTCGACGAGCGCGTGCAAATGCTCGAGCGCATCGCCTCTGACTTTGAGAACGTAGAGATTGACACCAGCGAGGTACTCGTCGCCGATTACGTGCGCGAGAAGGGCATCGACCTGATCGTCAAAGGCGTGCGCAACAGTACCGACTTCGAGTACGAAACGACCATCAGCGAGGTCAACAAGGTCAACGCCCCCGAGGTCGAGACCTTCCTCCTCCCCTGCGCTCCACAGTACCGCTTTATCTCCTCCACCATCGCGCGTGAACTCATCCGCTACGGCAAGGGACTGGAGCAGGTTTTGCCGCAGGCAGTCATCGAGCTGATCGAAGAAAAAGTGAAGCATTAACAGAATTCGAGCATATCGAAAACGAATCCCCTTTGTTTGATTTTTGCCCCGACGGGGTGCATCAAACAAAGGGGATTTTTCAGACCTTTAGTGGCAATATGTGGTAATAACGAACAAATATTCCGCATGGCAACGAATGCTGTAAAAAAATGTTTTAGAGCGTCGAAAAAAAACGGATAAACAGGCAACCCATCAACGACTTCCTCTTGCAAAATGAATAGACTTCATTTAAAATAGTGGTGAGCAAAAGTGAGCAAAGTGGGGGAAAAAACCACTGAAGGGAGGAAAAATGCGATGATCGGCAAGCAACGGCACACCATAGACGCAAAAAATCGTATTTTTCTGCCCGCCAAGTTCCGCGAGGAGCTCGGAGGCGACCTCGTGCTCGCACAAAGTATCACAGGCAAATGCATCCGTGTGTACAGCTACGAAAACTGGAAGAAGTTCGAGGAGAAGATCATGGCACTGCCCGAGATCGAGCTCGACGACGGACAGTTCTGGGTGTTCGCCAATGCCGAACGTGCAGAGGTAGACGCACAGGGACGCATCGCCATTCCAAACGAACTGAAAATCTACGCGGGACTGACCAAGGACATCGTCAGCGTAGGGCGCGGCGAGCGCATGGAGATCTGGGACGAGGCGGAATTTGAAGCTCGTCAGCAGAGCGTGGATCTCAACAAGCTCCGCGAAGCGCTCATGAAGAGAGGCTTCTGAGATGGCAGAATTTTCGCATTACTCGGTCATGCTGACCGAATGCATCGATGCCCTGAACATATCAGAGGGCACATACGTCGACTGCACTGCGGGCGGGGGCGGACACAGCTTCGCCATTGCATCGAAACTCCCCGAAAACGGGCACTTATACGCCATCGATCAGGATGCCGACGCGATCAAGGCGGCGGGCGAGCGGCTTGCACCGTTTGGCGACAAGGTCACCATGGTGCGCTCGAATTTCTCGCAGATCGCATCGATCGCCGAGCAGTATGAACTTAACGGCATCGGCGGCGCACTCATCGATCTCGGCGTCTCCTCTTATCAGCTCGATACCCCCGAGCGGGGCTTCTCCTATATGCAGGACGCGCCGCTCGATATGCGCATGAACCAAGACGGTACGCTCACCGCCTACGACGTGGTCAACGGTTACTCGGCGGCTGAGCTCAAACGCATCCTCTATAACTACGGCGAAGAGAATTTCGCACCCAAGATCGCCTCGGCGATCGTAGCGGCAAGGGAAGAGAAGGCAATCGAAACGACCTCTGAACTGGTGCGCATCATCAAAGGCGCACTACCCGCGAGGGTCAAGGACGGCGGTCATCATCCCGCCAAGAAGAGCTTCCAAGCCATCCGAATCGAGGTCAATCACGAGCTCGACGTCGTCGAGCCCACCCTCCGCACGCTGGCAAGCCTGCTCAGACCGGGCGGACGGCTCGCAGTGCTGACCTTCCATTCACTCGAAGACCGCATCGTCAAGCAGACCTTCGCATCGCTCTCGCAGGGATGCACCTGTCCTCCGTCCTTCCCCGTGTGTGTCTGCGGGAAGACACCGACAGGCCAGATGATCACCCGTAAACCGATGCTCCCCTCCGAGGAGGAGCTCGAAGTCAATCCCCGCTCGAGAAGCGCAAAGCTGCGAGTGTTCGAAAAACTGTAAAACAAACTAAACTATCCCGCAAAAGCTTTTGGCAACGCACAAACCAATAGATAAATCCTTCCCAAAAGTTTTTGAAGTCCTGAAACCTTTTTCAAAAAGTTTCAGGTGGAGGTTGGGGCGGCGCCCCAAATATGATAAATTATAAAGGAGATTATCGCTATGGAGAAGAAGAACAATAGCCAAAAGGCGACCGAAAAGAATAGAGACCGTCAGGTAGAGCAGCTCGCGTCGGCGGAAATTGTAGCGAAGTCTTCCGGCGTTCGCAAGAAAACGAATACTACCCGTAAATATAGTGCCCGTCCGAGCGGCGAAGGCACTGTCAGATCGCAGAAGCGGGTGGCTCTGCCGATCGGTACGATCCTTGCACTCATCGTCGCAACCCTGCTGCTCATGATGATGGTCAGCAACTATGTGGTCATCAACGAGTACACCCACGAGGCATCGGCGCTTCGGGCGGAGCTGCAGCAGCTGAGCACCGAAAAGGATAAGCTCACCGTCGAGCTTGAGAAGAAGAACGACTACATGACCATGCAGCAGTACGCATCCGAGCAGCTCGGTATGATCGGGGAAGAATCGGTAGACAAGATCTACATAGAAGTGGATGAAAACGACACCATCGAGGTCTTTGAGGTGGAGGAGGACGGCACCAAGGGCGTGATCGCAACGGTCATGTCGGCGCTTTCCGAGAATTTTATCAAAGCATGGAATACTCTGACAGACGGCGAATAAGAATGGAATAGCAACTTGAGAGTATGGGCTCTGTGCGGCAAATCCTACTCTCATTTTGTTATATTATCACATTTTCAACCGATAATCAAGATTTTACGAGGAAATCAATGAAAAAAAGCAAATCGATCGATCTTCGGGCATTGATATGGCTGGGCATCATGCTGGTGGCTTGCATAGTGGTCATCGCAAAGCTCTTTTCGATGCAATACCTGAAATATGACGAATACCAAAGCCAGGTCATAGACAATATTCAGCAGGAAACGATCATCCCCGCCGAGCGTGGTGATATTTACGATCGCCATATGAACGTGCTGGCGACCAATATGTCGACCTACCGTCTCTTTGTTTCGCCCGTCGATATTCAGGCGGCAGAAAGCGGCAAGGAGATCGCGGCATACCTCTCCGAATTTCTCGATCTCGACTATGAGACGGTCTATCAGAAGACACAGCGCGAGAATATGAAGGACATCACCATCGAGAAGAACCTGTCCGAAGAGCAGGCGGAGGTGATCCGTTCTTACATTGCCGAGCATGAATACAATACGCAGATCTACCTTGAGTCGACCGATAAGCGCTACTATCCGCAGGGCTCGCTCGCATCGAGCGTCATCGGCGCGATGGGTACCGACGGCGGTCTGTTCGGGCTGGAGCTCCAGTATGATGACTACCTGACCGGTACGCCCGGACGCTATATCACCACCCGCAACGGTCAGAGCCAGAGTATGCCCACCGATTACGATCAGCGTGTGGAGGCAGAGGACGGCATCTCGGCGGTCACTACGCTCGACGTGAATATCCAGAGTATGCTCGAAGCACAGCTTAAGGCGGCGTACGACTATGCACAGCCCAAGGAAAAGGCTGCGGGCATCGTCATGAACCCCAACACGGGCGAGATCTACGGCATGGCGACCTATCCGAGCTTCGACCTCAACGATATGTATACGCTCAATGACTACTATCAGCAGCGCTACGACAGCTGGACCTTTGACCCCTCCAAATATCCCGAGGGAACGACCGAGGAAGCTGCCAAAAACGAATATTTCTGGGAATGCGTCTATGCCATGTGGAACAACAAGGCGGTATCGATGCTCTACGAGCCCGGTTCGACCATGAAAATGATGACCACAGCCATGGCGCTTGAGGAAAAAGCGGTCACCTTTGCCGACAGCTTCACCTGTGGCGGTGCACTCGGGGTGGGCGGTCATACCATCCACTGCCATAAGCGCTCGGGTCATGGTACCAAAACCTTCAATCTGATGCTTCAGCTCTCCTGCAACCCGACCATCATGTCGGTCGCATCGCGGTTGGGCAGTGCCAAGTTCTATTCCTACTTCGAAGCCTTCGGCTATACCTCGACCACGGGCATCGACCTGCCGGGCGAGGAAAAGGGCTTGTACGTCCCGCTCTCGGGCTTCAATGCGGTCGAGCTTGCCTGCTACAGCTTCGGTCAGACCTTTAAAACCACCCCCCTTCAGCAGATCACCGCAGTCAGCACCATCGCCAACGGCGGCTATCTGGTCACGCCGCATATCGTCAGCTCGCTGATCGATCAGAACGGCAATACGCAGGTCTCGTTCGGCACGGATGTCAAACGACAGGTGGTCAGCTCGGACGTGTGCAAGCAGATTTTGGCAGTCCTCGAGGACGGCGTTACGACGGGTAACGGTGTAAAGAACGCCTACGTTGCAGGCTATAAGGTAGCGGCAAAGACGGGTACTTCCGAGAAGAGAGACGTGGCAGATACAACTGCCCGTATCGGCTCTTGCGTAGCGGTCGCACCTGCGGACGATCCGCAGGTCTGCATCATCATCATGGTAGACGAACCGCAGATCGCCCCCAATCTCCGCTACGGTTCTACGGTAGCAGCTCCCTACGTCGGTGCGCTGATGGAGCAGGTGCTCGGTTATCTGGGTGTCGAACGTCAGTACAGCGACGATGAAATGGCGCGTCTGAATATCACGATCGACGATTATACAGGCGGCTCTGTTGAAAAAGCCAAGGAAAAACTGGATAAACTGAAACTGAACTATGAGATCGTAGGCAACGGCTCAACCGTTACGGGGCAGATCCCCGCGGCAGGTGAGATCCTCACCAATATCGAGGGTAAGATCTACCTCTACACAGGCGGTGCGGGGGCTGACAGATACGTCGAAGTGCCCGATCTGGTTGATAAACCGGTCACGACCGCCATCACGACGCTCCACGCACTCGGACTGAACGTTCATCTCGAGGGCGTGACCAACTACGCTACGGGTACGGGTGCAACGGTCATCGCACAGACGCCTGCGGCAGGCACCGAGCTGAAATACGGTGCGGTGGTCACACTTGAATGTCGCTACCTGAATGAAACAGACTGATCCCATACACATGGAAAGGAAGAACGATATATGAAGCTGAGAGAGCTGCTCGAGGGCACGCTCGAAGTGAATTTCAACGGGCTTGAAGACAGAGAGATCACGGGTGTCACAGGCGACAGCCGCAAGGTGGGAGAGGGCTATGCCTTTCTCTGCATCAGCGGCACCAATGCCGACGGACACAGCTATATCGGCAAAGCAGCCGAAGCAGGCGCGGTCATCGCCATCGTCGAGTATATCCCCGATGGCTGCCCGATCGACTGCGTAGTCGTAGCAAACACACGGCTTGCGGCGTCCTATATCTTCTCCAACTGGTACGGCAGACCGCAGGATGCCATGAAGATGATCGGTGTCACGGGCACCAACGGCAAGACGAGTACCACCTTCATGCTCCGCTCGATCTACGAGCACGCCGGTTACAATACGGGTGTGGTCGGCACCATCCTCAACAGTTGGATGGGCAAGGAAGTCGACGCGGGCATGACCACCCCCGACCCCGAGCGGCTGTACGGCATTCTGAATCAGATGAAGCAGGACGGGGTAGAGTATGTATTTATGGAGGTCTCCTCGCACTCGCTTTCACTCGGCAGAGTAGCTCCCATTCACTTTGAAGCGGGCATCTACACCAACCTCACTCCTGAGCACCTCGATTTCCACAAAACGATGGAAGAATACGCCGCCGCAAAGGAAATGCTCTTTAAACAGTGCAAATTCGGCGTATTTTCGGTCGATAACAGCTATGTGAAGGATGCCGCAGAGAAGCGCCTCTGCGACAGCTACACATTCTCGGCTGAGGGCAGTGCAGACTACACAGCCGAGGCGATCGAATACGATTCGATGAAGGGCATCCGCTACACGCTCAGTGGTCGCAACGGAAAGATCATGGATGTGACCTGCCCGATCGCAGGCAAGTTCACCGTCTACAATACGATGGGCGCGATCATCTGCGCACTTCTGCTGGGTATGGACGTCAGTACCGTGAAGGAAGCGATCTCTGCCATGCAGGGAGTACCCGGACGAATCGAGCGCGTAACCCCCGACAGCGTACCCTTGACCGCGGTCGTTGACTATGCGCACACCCCCGACGCACTCGAGAACGTCATCACGTCGATTCTTCATTCGCGCAGTGCAGGGCAGAAGCTGACCGTTCTTTTCGGATGCGGCGGCGACCGAGACAAGACCAAACGCCCGATCATGGGTAAGATCGCCACCGAAATGGCGGATTTCTCGATCATCACCAGTGACAACTGCCGAACCGAAGACCCCGATGCCATCATCGCAGATATTCTCGAGGGCGTAGACAAATCGAAGGCTTATAAGGTCATCACCGATCGCCGCGAAGCGATCGCCTATGCGGTGGAGAACGCCGTAGAGGGCGAGATCATCCTCATCGCAGGCAAGGGTCACGAAAATTACGAGATCAAAAAAGACGGAAAGCATCCCTTCTCCGAGAAGGACGAGGTCGCCAAGGCGCTTGCCAAGCGGTTTGGTTGAATACGGGGCGCTTTCCCTGACGGTGCGGTGCATATATATTTCAAACAACTCAGTAGGCGGGCGCACGCTCCGCACTGCAAATCGCACGGCAAATGCTTGCCGCGCGGATAAGCCCCTCAAAAGGAGGATAGCATGGTAGTCACACTTGACAGAACACTGACGGTAAATTGGATCGCTCGGGCGACCGATGCCGCGATCATAGGCTCGGGCGATTCCGCCGTCACTTCGGTCGTCACCGATTCGAGAGAAGTCGCCCACGGCGCACTGTTTGTTGCGCTAAGAGGAGAAAAGTCGGACGGGCACGCCTATATCGAGAAAGCGGCATCACTCGGAGCGGCTTGCATCGTCGCCGAAAGAGCCCCCGAAGCACCGGTCGACTGTCCGATCCTGCTTGTGAGCGATTCGATGATCGCGATCGGCGAGTTGGCAGAGGCATATAAAGCGCTCACCAATCCGCTTACCGTTGCCGTCACAGGCAGTGTAGGGAAGACGACTACCAAGGAATTCGTCGCGGCAGTGCTGTCACAGCACTATGCCACCACCAAAACACAGGGCAACTTCAACAATCAACTCGGGCTTCCGCTCACGCTCCTTTCTCTGAAGGAGAAGGACGAAGCACTGGTCGTCGAGATGGGCATGAGCGCAAGGGGCGAGATCGCCTATCTCTCGAAGCTCGCACGCCCCAAGATCGGCATGATCACCTGCATCGGTTCCTCGCATATCGAGCATCTCGGCTCGCGTGAGGGCATCAGAGACGCCAAAATGGAGATCACCGAGGGAATGGGGCAGGGATCGATCCTGCTTCTGAACGGCGACGAGCCGCTGCTTGCCGATGTTCCCGGCGCACTCTATATTTCAATGAAGGACCGCCGCGCCGATTTTTACATCGATCAGCTCGAACAAACCGAGAACGGCGCCGCCTTCAATCTTACCTATGGCGGTACGACCTACGAGAGCATCGTCATTCCCGTCATTGGTGAACACAACGTATGGGACGCTTCCTATGCATTCGCGGTCGGTTTGCTTTGCGGTATGGGCGAGTATGAGATCCGCCGCGGACTGATGAGCTTCTCGAACACGGGAATGCGCCAGAATCTTTATGAATCAAACGGCATCTGGATACTCGAGGACTGCTACAATGCCGCACCCGAATCGGTCAAAGCGGCGCTCGGCGTGCTGGGTAAGACCGCACAGGCAAAGGGCGGCAGAAAGGTAGCGGTACTCGGTGATATGCGCGAACTGGGCGCATACAGCGAGGAAGGGCACAGAGCGGTCGGCAACTACGCCGCCGAAGAGCGCGTGGATCTGCTGGTCACCTTCGGTGCCGCCGCCGCAATGATCGCTCAGGGGGCGATCGCAAGCGGTATGCCCGAGGTGGCGGTCTGGTCGTTCAACGATCTCGATCACCCTGAAGAGGTGAGTGCATTCCTTTCGGGGCTTCTGCAAAAGAATGATACGGTGCTGTTTAAAGCAAGCCGTGCAGTGCGGCTCGAACGGGTCATTTCCGACCTGAAATAAACGACGGAGAAGAAAAAGACATGAAACCTGTAATGATCGGCTTTTTTGCGGCAGCAGTGCTGCTGACCTTTCTGTTGACCGTAGTGATCCTGCGGTTTCTCATCCCCAAGCTGAAAAGCATCAAAATGGGGCAGAAGATCCTCGATATCGGACCCCGCTGGCACAAAAGCAAGGAGGGAACCCCCACGATGGGTGGGTTGTCCTTCATTGCCGCGTCGGTGATCACCGTAGCAGTCATCCTGCTTATCGCATTTTTCACGGATGCGGACCTCGAGTGGCATAAGCTGCTCATCTGCCTCGGCTTTGCCTTCTTGAACGGTGTCATCGGCTTTGTCGATGACTGGGCGAAGTTCACCAAAAAGCAGAATAAAGGGCTTTCCGCGGCGCAGAAATACCTTTTACAGCTCGTCGCGGCAGGACTTTTCCTTGCGGCGCTCAAATTCTCCGGTGCACTCACGACAGAGCTTTTCATCCCCTTTGTCGGCGTTCGCATTGAGCTCGGCTGGTTCTATTACGTCTTCATGCTCATCCTTATCACAGGCATCGTCAACAGCGTTAACCTCACCGACGGCATCGACGGACTCTGCTCGAGCGTTACCTTCGTGGCGGCAGCCTTCTTTGCAGTGGCGGCATTCTATCTCGGTAGCCTGTCGAGCGCACTCGTTTCTGCACTGGTCATCGGCGGCACGCTCGGTTTCTTGATGTACAATTTCCACCCTGCCAAGGTCTTCATGGGCGACACGGGTTCGCTCTTCCTCGGCGGTATGGTGGTTGCAATGGCTCTGCTCGCAGACAATCCGCTCCTGCTCATTTTGGTCGGTATCATTTACATCTGCGAGAGCTTTTCGGTCATCCTTCAGGTCAGCTATTTCAAGCTCACACACGGCAAGCGCATCTTCAAGATGTCGCCCATCCATCACCACTTTGAGCAGTGCGGATGGAGTGAGAACCAGATCGTCTTCCGCTTCAGCCTTGTTACACTGATCTGCTCGGTCATCGCATTTTTCGGTCTGCGCTGAGCATTTTCGCATAATACGATTACATGAAAGGAAAAAACGATGGAGATTCGATCCAATAAGGGCAGAGATGAAGCGTCATCGAGCAGTGGCGGCAAGCTGAGCAGTCTGCTGGTGAAAAGCGCTTTCGATCGCCCGCTCTTTCTGCTTATTATACTCCTGCTTTGCTACGGCTCGGTCATGGTTTTTTCCGCCAGCTATGCCTATGCGTATTCACGTTATGATAACAGCGGCTATTTCATCCAGCGTCATATGATGTGGGTTGCGCTCGGCATCGCCGCCATGCTGGTCGTTTCAAAACTTGATTATAAGATTTTCCGCAAATGGACGCGCGTCATTTTCCTCGGCGCACTTGCACTGCTCGTGCTGGTACTGATCATCGGTACGGCAGAGGATGAAGCAAGACGTTGGATCGCGATCGGTCCGATCAGCTTTCAGCCATCGGAGATCATGAAATTTTCGCTCGTGCTGATGATCGCATGGTGGGCACAGAAGTATCGTTCGAGGATCATGCTGAAGGACGGAACGGGCAAAACATATATGAAATCCTTTCTGTGGGGCACGGTATTGCCGCTGGTCTTCGTGGCGGTAGCCTGTTTGCTCGTTATGCTCGAGAATCACCTCTCGGGTACGATCATCCTCTTTGCCATCGGCGTATCGGTCATATGGGTCGGCGGCGGCAAGAAGATCGTCTACGTATTCGGACTTGCCGTTCTGGCAGTGGTCATTTACATTCTTTATTTCCAGCCTGAGTTCCTCAAGAACTTCCTTTCCGATTACCAGTATAAGCGAATCGATATGTGGCTCAATCCGCAGGCATATGACGTGCAGGACGACACATGGCAGACGGTGCAGGGACTGATCGCAGTCGGTTCGGGAGGTATCTTTGGCAGAGGCATCGGCAACAGCCTGCAAAAGCACCTCTTCGTTTCTCAGCCGCAGAACGACTTCATTTTCTCGATCATCTGCGAGGAGCTCGGTTTTATCGGTGCACTCTCGTTGCTCGCGCTCTATATTGCCTTTGTGGTTCGCTGTCTGCAGATCGCAAAACGCGCCCCCGATGTATTTTCGTCGATCACCGTGATCGGCATTGCCGCTCACGTGGCATTGCAGGCGATCCTGAACATGATGGTCGTCACGGCGATCCTGCCCAATACCGGTATTTCGCTGCCCTTCTTCAGCTACGGCGGCTCTTCTCTGATCTTTCTGATGGTCGAGATGGGGATCGTGCTCTCGATCTCTCGCTTCTCGCGTATTCAGAAGTAAACCGAACCGAAAGGTGTGACAATCCATGAAAGTAATCCTTACAGGCGGAGGCACGGCGGGTCACGTCAATCCCGCGCTTGCCATTGCACAGATCATCCAAAAAAACGATCCCTCCTCCGAAATCGAATTCATCGGTACGAAGAGGGGATTGGAAGGAAGGCTTGTCCCCAAGGCAGGCTATCCCTTCCACGAAATCGAGGTCGAGGGACTGAAGCGTTCGCTCTCGCCGAAAAACATCACGGTGCTCTATAAGGCGTGGGCTTCTTACCGCGCGTGTAAAAAGTTGCTGAGGGCATACAAGCCCGATGCCGTCATCGGGACGGGCGGCTATGTCAGCTGGCCTGTCTGCCGTGCGGCGGCGGCGCTGAAGATCCCCACCTTCCTCCATGAATCGAACGCAGAGCCCGGTTTCGCGGTGAGAATGCTCAAAAATGCCGCAGACGTGATCTGGGTCAACTTTGATGATACCCGCCGTTATCTGGAGGGCTCTAAGGCAGAGATCGTGCAGGTCGGTATGCCCATTAGCAGTGGATTCGGTGATATGAGCGCAGAGGAAGCCCGTAGAACAGTCGACCCCGAAGGCAAATACCGACGCATCATCCTCTCCTTCGGCGGCAGTCTCGGTGCGAAGAAACTCAATGACGCCATGCTCGGCTTTATGAGCGGCTATATGAAGGCTCACCCCGACGTTCTGCTCATCCATTCGGCAGGCGCGCGCAATTATGCCGACATGAAGGAAGCCTTTGATCAGGCGGGACTTGCCGACTGCGAAAACGTTTGCCTTTCCGAATATATCTACGATATGCCTGTCCGAATGCTCGCGGCTGACCTTGTCATTTGCCGTTCGGGCGCATCGACGCTCTCCGAACTGGCGGCGATCAACAAGGCGTCGATCCTGATCCCGTCGCCCAACGTGACCAATAACCAGCAGTACAAGAATGCCAAGCTGCTTGCCGATAAGGGTGCGGCACTGCTGATCGAGGATGCCGCCCTCACTGCAGAATTGCTGACTAATGAGGCAGACAAACTGCTCTTGGATCCATCCGCACTGAAGAAAATGGAGGCAGCGGCGGGGCAGTTCGCGGTAAAGGATACCGAAGAAAAAATCATTCAAACGCTCAAAAGGCTTGTAAAATAAACCCCGATATGCTACAATAGAAACGGACGTATAAAAACGAGGATTTTTCGAAAGGAGATGGGATTATGCCCGTTCAAAACGCTTCAATATCGGGCGGTGCGGCGGAATTTTCCCGTTTTCGCTCGAAGAATGCACAGCATAGGATGATCCGAAGGGTGATTATCTGGGTGATCGTCGTCCTCTTGTTGGTGACTGCGGCGGCTGCCGCCTGTAAGCTCTTTTTCTCGATCGAGACCATCGTCGTGGACGGTACGGGGCATTACAGCTTTGTCGAGGTCACCGAAGCCTGCGGGCTCGAAAAGGGACAGCTGATTTTCACGGTTTCCGAGAAGAAGCTGAACAGCATTCTGACCGACCGATTTGCCTTTATCCGCGAGGTGAAGGTCGAAAAACAGTATCCCACTACGCTGGTCATCACTTTGGAGGAGGAACTTCCCGAGTTCTACTTCGAAATGGGCGGCGAATACTTCCTCGTCACCCGCTCTCTAAAGGTGCTCGATCGCTTCGAGCATGAGGAGCAGCTGCTCACACGCTATCCCGACGTAATGGAGGTGCTCTTGCCGACCGTGTCGCGGGCGATCGAGACCGAGCAGGTCAGCTTTGCGGTGGCGGCAAAATCGAGGCATACCGATGAGGTGCTCACTCTGCTTGCAGAGTCACGGCTGATGGAGGGGATCACGTCGATCGATCTGTCCGACCGCTTCGACATCAAGATCGGCTACGAGGATCGCATCCTGATCCGAATGGGCTCAGCCACCGATTTCGAGGACAAGCTCGATCTGGCGATGGGCATGATCAAAGCGTACTCGGAGGAGGCGACGGGGGTGCTCTACGCCGAGAACGTGGAGCAGGGTGTTGCCCAAATTCGCGATCCGCAGAAGGAATAATGTTAAAAAAGTATGAACATTAAAAAAAACTATTGCAATATGACGCAAAATTTTGTATCATATTAGTATAT
>CAYRQA010000032.1:0-15049 GCA_964426285.1 uncultured Lachnospiraceae bacterium
AACGGCATAGCCGATTGTTACGACTATGCCGATATTTTACAGGATTATAAATCCATTATTGAGTTGCCCTTGTGCCGACTGCTTTTTTCTGTATTTCACGCCGCTTCGGGCAGTTCCACGATAAAGGTGCACCCGCAGTTGGGGGCTGAGCGCACCGATAGCTTCGCACCGCAGAGGACCGCCGCTCGGTGAGCGATGGCAAGCCCCAGTCCGTTGCCCTCGGTCTTGTGCGAGCTGTCACCTTGGTAAAACTTGTCAAAAATATGCAGTGCCGTCTCCTTGTCCATGCCCGGACCTTCATCGATCACCTCGACGATGATCTTCCCGTCCTTGCGGTAGAGATTAACCCTCACTTCGGTTCCGTCGGGCGAGAATTTGATGGCATTCGAGAGCAGATTGCGCCAGATGTGCGACATCAGCTCAGACGAGCCGACGTAGCGGATCTCTTCAAGCTCGGGCGAAATGCTGATATTCTTGCGCTCCCACGCCCTTTCGAGCATCAGTATCTCGTGTCTGATCTGCTCGTCGAGATAGAAATCCTTCTTGTCGGTGACGATCGTCTGATTCTCGAGCTTGGTCAGCAGAAGAACGTTCGTCGACATCCTCGTGAGGCGATCGGATTCGGCAATGATGATGTCGATATACTCTTTTCGCTGTTCATCGGTCAGATCGTCGTTGTAAATCTGCTTGGCAAAGCCCTGGATCGAAACGATCGGCGTCTTGAATTCGTGCGAAAAATTGTTGATGAAATCCTTGCGGAAGAGCTCGATGCCCTCAAGGTCCTTCGCCATCATATTGAAGCTGTGTACCAGCTCGGCAAGCTCGCCGTGCGCACCCTCGGGCTCGGGCACACGCACCGAAAAGTCGCCTTCTGCCACCCGTTTGGTCGCCGCAGTGAGCTGCTTCATGGGTCGGAGCATCCTGCCCGACCAGAGCGTCGAAATGATCAGCGACAGCAGTCCGCTGATCACGATGGGATAGAGGATGAGCATCGTGATCGGCAGTCCGCTGATCGGCTGGATACGTGCCAGATAGCCGAGCACGAAGAGCGAACCGGTAAAAATGCCCGAAAAGCTGAAGATCACCACGAAAAAGGCGATCATCATGAAGCGGAAGGTTCGGATTCGTCTGCGCATCCTGGCGAGACGGCTTCTCTCGACACCTCTCAGGGGAGAAGCGACCGATTTTTCGTCTTTTTTCTTCTTTTTCATGGTCGGTTACTTCGAATAGACCGCTTTGTAGCCCAGCCCGCGCATGGTGATGATCTGGAAATCATCGCTGTCGCGGAATTTGTCGCGCAGACGGTTGATATGCACGTCGACCGTGCGCTCGTCGGACGAGGAATCCATGTCCCAGATCTCGTCCATGAGCTGACGGCGGGTGAATATCTTGTTCGGGTAGGACAGCAGCTTGAAGAGCAGCAAAAACTCCTTCTGCGGCAGTTCATAGCGGCGCTCGCCCACCGTGACGGTGTAGCTGTTGTAGTCAAGCACGGTATTGCCGACGGTCAGCTTCTTTTCGCTGGCAATGCGCGAGCGACGGAGCAGCGCCGCAATGCGCAGGAGCATCTCCTCCTCGTCGACCGGCTTGGTCATATAATCGTCCGTTCCGATGATAAAGCCGCGCTTGACGTCCGAGGGGGTCTCGCGTGCCGTGACCATGAGGATGGGCAGGTCACTGCCCCCGTCGCGCAATTCCTTGGTGAACTCGTAGCCGTCCATGCGGGGCATCATCACGTCGAGCACGACGAGGTCTACGTGCTTATTATCCATTATTTCAAGTGCGTCCACCCCGTCCTTGGCAGTGAGCACCGAGTATCCGTTCTGTTCGAGGACGGTCTGCATCAGCTTTCTTGCATGAGGATCGTCTTCTACTACTAAAATATGAAACATCTTCATCCCTCCTGCGTTTAGGATACACCCTAATTATAAACTGGTTGTGAACTATTCGACTTTCAAGAAAAAATTGCATTTATTTCATATTGGGTTTAAAATCCGGGAATAGAATAGGGGTAAGAGAGCAAGGGAATGCCCACCACACCTGTAGGGACCGTCGTCCTCGACGGTCCGAAAACAAACGGTTTGCAATCGTAATGAAATATGCGATACCCCTTCGACGGACCGTCGAGGACGACGGTCCCTACAAGAGATATCGGAAGCCATGACATTCTCTGCAAGATCGCTCGCATAATCATTTGCATTACTCATGTAATCACAGAAAGAAGGTTCTCCTATGCAAAAATTTATGGAAAAACTCGCCCGCTTTTTCTACGGGCGCTACGGTATGGATTCGCTTTACACGGCGCTGATGGTGCTCACCTTCCTGCTCATCTTTGCAAACGCGATCCTCGGATGGTGGTGGCTGAATCTGCTCACCCTCGCCCTCATCAGCTGGATGCTCTTCCGCTCCTGCTCGAAAAACATCCCTGCACGCCGTCGTGAAAACGAGGTCTGGCTCAAGATCTGGCGAAAGATCACCTTCGGCAAGGGTCCCGTTCATCGGTACCCCAACGCAGGCGGCTACGGCAGTGGGTATGGCAACGGCGGCTACGGTTACGGCAACTACGGCAGCTACACCCCCTACACCCCGCCCCGCCAAAAGAAAAAGAAGCTGAAGACCGACAAGGATCACTGCTTCCGCATCTGCCCTGAGTGCAAGGCGAACATCCGTCTGCCCAAGCAGAAGGGCAAGCACACCGTCGTCTGCCCCAGGTGCAAGTGCCGCTTTGAGGTGAAGATCTGATAGAAAATACCGAAAGAAACGTGTTAGGCGGTTTCTTTCGGTATTTTTTTGATTTCATTTAAGCTGTTTAGAATATGTCAGCTTTTGTGCATCGGGATGATCGACACGCACATAACCGCGTTTTCGGCACAAACGGTCGGCGGGCAGATTGTCACAGTCAACTTGAATACACAGTTTAGAAAAAGCATTCGCGCGGGCATATTCCTCTGCATAACTCAGCGCATAGCGACCGATCCCTTGACGGTGGTAGTTTTCAGCCACGAAGAGCATATCGACCCATGCCGTTTCATCGATTTGCGAGCCGACCAGCTTCATATAGGCAATCGGCATCGCACCTTTACAGATCAGAAAATGCTTCACGTTCGGATCATCTGCCGCGAGCAGTTCCCGCCACTCGGCGAGACTGATATTTTCGCATTTCCAATGCTTTTTGTTCCGCACGAACAAGACACGCACAAAATACGCCTCTTCTTCGGTCGCCGGAATCACCGATAACCGATTCGGCAGAGCGTATTCAAACATGATCTCCCCGTCATTGGTCAAGTCGTTAAAGGGTTCAAAGGGCTTTTCTCTGAACCAAAGCGATCTTTGGAGCGATAAGCTGGCGATATTTTGCGGATCGACATAGCATCGAAGCCTTTTCACATTCCTGTCGGACAGATGATCGATCGCTGCTTTTATCATTCGTGTTGCCACACCCATACGTCGGTACGGCGGCGTAACGAACAGATCGCCGTAATACCAAAGCGTGCGATCCTCCTCGTTTTGAATACAGTGGATCCGTCCGATGACCGCTTGCTCGGCGTTCGTTGCGATTACCTCGAAACGGTCGTTCAAGAGTTTGTCATCAAAAACTGCCTGTCTGACGCGGTTCACCCATGCAGGTGCATCCGAATGCCATGCAGCTTTTGCGATCTTGAATGCAAGCTCGTTTGTTAAATATTGGCTCACCTGAATAGTGATGATTTCTTTCATAATCTTCCCTCTTTCTCAAAATACAAATCGCTCCCGACATGATCGGGAGCGATTTTCATCCTCTAAAGAAAGATTATTCGGCAGGAGCAACGGACAAAACGGCGTTCGATCTCATCGGTATATTCTTTGTCATTTTGTCCACCTCCTTGGATTTCAAATTAGTATACTTTATTGTACTACGATCATGCGGATTTGTCAAGCGTTTTGGGGTCGAGCATTGGTTGAACGGGCTCAGCAATTATAGGTTAATTCTATTTTTGACAGTTAAGACAATCGATTACATACCGCTCCCTTACTGCCTTGTCTATTGAAATACACATACCTTTGAACTTCGAGTCAACTTCACTATTTGAAAAACGTATGACTTTCAAACCATAGCGTTCTAACACTTCGGTTCGCAAAGCATCATGACGTTTCCCTTTCGATGTATAGTGCTGACCTCCATCTATCTCCACAATCAATTTTGCCTTATGACAGTAAAAATCGGCTATGAAGTTATCGATTGCTTTCTGCCGTTGAAACCGCACGGGATAATCAGCAAGAAAGTCATACCACAAGTGTTTCTCTTGCGGTGTCATATTTTTGCGCAATTCTTTGGCAAGTGAGATGAGTTTGACGTTATACTTTAATGACACCGTGACCTCCTTACAGGCTCCCTCCACCACTTCGACTACTTCGCCGAAGGCGAAGTAGATCCCTCTCCCTCCAAGAGGGAGGCTTAGGTTTGTGCGAATTGGATAGCACTGCGCGTTGAATTGGCAGTCACCAAAGACTCCCTCTCCGAGGGAGCTCCCGCGTAGCGGGTGAGGGAGCTCTCACCCCAGCGCCTCGACGATCTCCTCCGGTGTATCCACCCGCACGCAAGGTGCTTCCCTGTCGCCCCCGCGCACCCAGATCGCCTGCATCCCGACCGCCAGTGCGCCGCCGATGTCCGAGCGCAGACTGTCGCCGATCATGAGGCATTTCTCGGGCGCGACAGCCATTTTCCCGCTCATGTGCGTGAAAAACGCGCGCGCGGGCTTAACGAGACCGACCTCCTCCGAAATGAAGCGATAGTCGACCCTCGCAGGCAGGCGGTCGATGCGCGGATTCTGGATGTCGGACAGTCCGCTCGTCGCGACGGCGAGCAGCTTGCGCCCGTCGAGCACTTTTAATAGCGCCTCCGCACCCGCGCAATAGTCATTTTGCGCCGCGAGATAGTCGATAAACTTGCGGCAGAGCGTCTCATTTGAATCGAAAAAGGCAAAAGTTTGCCCCAAAACGTCGAAAAAGACGCTGAGATAGTGCCGATAGAGGTCATGGAAGCGGGCGGCAACCTCAGGGCGGTCGGTCTCGGAGAGGTTCAGGCGATCCCACTCGTCCCACGAGACCTTCCAGACCTGCGCGATCGCCTCGTCGGTGCATTCAATGCCATTTTCGGCGAAAATGCGCTCGAAAACGCCGCGCTCGCCCCTCTCATAGGAGAGCAGTGTGTCATCGAGGTCGAAAATGACCGCCTCTGCGCGCTCAAAGAGGGCACGGATGGTGCGCTTTTGCTCGTTCATCATCAGAAGAACATCGAAACGCCCCATGTGACGAGGGCTAATCCGACGGGCAGGAGCACGCAGAAGTAGATGCGCATGGCGCTGAGATAGGCGGCGAGCAGGAAGGAGGTCGGCTCATTCTTTTTGTAGTAGAGCCCAACCTGATAGCCGACCGAGTAGCGCTGTCCCGTGGGCAACTCGGAGCTGCCGCGGATCGTCTTGCCGTTCACCTCGTATTCGGCGACGGGTGCCCAGCCTGCGGGGAGCTTTTGGGTGGCTTCGCGCTTCTCATTATCGACGATCCTGCCGACCGTGCGCGTGCTCGAGCGGATCGTTTTGATGTATTTGCTGAGGAAGTGGAAGCCGTAGAGGGCTGCCCACAAGCCGATGATGATGAGAATGTATTTCATATGTTTTCTCCGTTAATCCATTAGTATGTTTGTTTTGTGCGAATCGTTTGTTCAGTGCATCGTGATGCTTCGCATCACGTTTTGGGGGAGGGAGACACCATCTCAAACGCCGAAGTTTTCTCCCTCCCCCAAGCCCCCTCCCTCTTCCTTGGTTGAGCTCGCGTGAAACCGGCACTTATACAAGAGGGCGACAAGTACTTGTCGCCCTTCTCAAAGGTTCTTTGCGTCGCTTTCTTTCAAGAAAGCGACCGGGGTGCAGGGGTGGAACCCCTGCCGGAGTTTGAGGCAGAGCCTCAAATATGATAAATTATTTTTCCTCTATTCTCGTATACAGGATCGGGACATCGCCGAGGGTGAAGGTAGCGGGGAGGGTGACGGGGGACCACGAAAGTTTTTCGATGGAGAGGACCGAAGCGAGCTTTTCACAGCCGTTCGGGATGACGGGTGCGAAGAGGTTGGCCATGTTTGCCATGAGGTAGAGGCAGGTGGCGGTGGTATTAGCGAAGGCGGTGAGGTCTTCCTCCTTTGCCTGTACCCAAGGCTTCTGATCGTCGTAATACTTGTTGGCGTACTGGATGAGGGTGACCATCTCCTCAGCCGCAGAGCGGAGCTCGGCATTGTCAATGAGCTTGCCTATCGACTGATACAGTCCTTCGACGTGCGCCTTGACCTCGGAATCGACGCTGCCTGCGGGGACTACGCCGCCGAACTTCTTCTTGAGGAAGGAGAGATTGCGGTTGACGAAGTTGCCAAAGCCGCCGGCGAGGAATTTATTGTAGGTCGCGATCATGTCGGGGATCGAGAAGTTCACGTCGCGGCGCTCGGGATTGTAGAGGATGGTGTAGAAACGAACGCAGTCGGAGGGGTAGTTCTCGGCAAGCTCGAGCACGCTGATCAGGTTGCCCTTCGACTTGGACATCTTCTCATCGTTCATGTTTACGTATTCGGACGAGACGATGTGCGTGGGCAGGCAGAGGTTGGGGTCCATCGCCATGCAGAGTGCGGGGAAAATGACCGTGTGGAAGGGGATGTTGTCCTTGCCGTGGATATAGTAGTTGTTGAGGTTGCCGTCATCGGTCATGTACTCGTCGAAATCGATGCCGCGCTGTTCGGCGACCCATCTGCCCGTAGTCATGTAGCCGAGCACGGCTTCAAACCAAACGTAGATGCGCTTGGTGTCGTAGCCCTCGACGGGCACTTCGACGCCCCAGTCGAGGTCACGGGTAGCCGCACGGTCGGGCAGACCTTGGGTGAGGTATTTTTTAGTCTCGTTGACGGCATTGAGACGCCAGTGGGACGCCATCTTCTCGAAAAATGCCTCGATCGGCTGCTGGAATTTAGACAGCGCGAACATGAGGTGCTTGTTCATGCGGGTAGTCGTCGCATTGTGGCAGGTGCGGCAGAACTTGTCGCTCAATTCCTTCGAATCAAAGGAAGCATTGCAGTGCTCGCACTGGTCGCCGCGGGTCAGCTTGCCGCAGACGGGACACTTGCCCTCGATCTCGCGGTCGGAGACGAACTTGCCGCAGACCTCGCAATAATCCTGCTCCTCGGTGGTCTCGTAGAGGTAGCCGTTCTTGTCGATCAGACGGAAGATGTCCTGCACGCCCTTCTTGTGGTAGTCGGTGAAGGTCGCGCTGTACTTGTCGTAGGAGAAGTCGAGCGATTCAAACGCCTTGACAAACTCTTCGTGGTAGCGCTCGGCAATCGATGCAGGGGTGACCTTCTCACGCTTGGCGCGCTCGGTGATGGGCGTACCGTGCGAGTCAGAGCCCGAAACGTAGATGACGTCGTAGTCGTTGAGGCGTCCGAAGCGGGCGATCACGTCGCCGGGCAGGAGCGCCGCGAGGTGACCGACGTGGAGCGAGTTATTGGCGTAGGGCCATGCGCCGCCGATAAAGTATCTTTTTTTCACTGTTGATCCATCCTTCCCAAGCCGCCGCAGTCGGCGGTATGATAGACCCCGCCCACGGGCAGAGGTCGGCATTTTCAGATATATAGGATAGTATAACACAATTCGCAGAAAAAAGCAAGAACTTTTGTAAATTTCGGCGCAAAAACGCCCCAAGGAAAGGTTGATGTGTGCAATTTTCCCGCCCCCTGTTGAAACAGACATCCTCGACGGTCCGTTCGTGGGATTTCCACCAAATTACATCTCCCCGAGCCGTTTGAGCGGGAGGAGCAAGCCCTTCCCCTACCAGGTGTTGTGAAATTTCACCGCACCCTGTAGGGGTCGGCGCCCTCGACGACCCGCATCTAAGGATTCCCTCGCCCCCCATTGTCCCCGCAAACCGCACGGACGGGCGATTCGTTCGACTTCGGCGAAGCCGAACGTCGTTTGCCCCTACGGGGAGGATGATTCCCACCAAAACCGTGGGGTGGCGCACTCCTTCGACTTCGCCGAAGGAGACGACGACCCGTCGGACGATTCCCCCAAAAACACCGTTGTTTTTGCATAGTATCTCTCCTCTTCGCATAAATATGAACAGATTCACTCACGCAAAGGAGCGCAGACATGGCACGGTTTCGGATATTCGTCCAAAACGTCTTTCTGCTGACGCTGACCTCGCTACTCATGCGGACGGTCGGCGTGTGGTTCAACCTCTACGTCACCGACCGTCTCGGCAGCGACGGCATGGGGCTCTATACGCTGATCATGTCGGTTTTCAGCCTCGCCGTGACCGTCGCCACCTCGGCGGTCACCCTCGCCGCAACGCGGCTGGTCTCCGAGGCGATGGGCGAAGCGGGCGGCAGGGAGAGCCCGAAGATACTCGCCGCGATGAAGGTCTGCATCCGCTATGCCCTCTTCTTCGGCACACTCGCAGGCGGGCTGCTGTTTTTGCTCTCAGCGCCCATCGGGATCGGTCTGCTCTCGGATGCGCGCACGCTACCCTCCCTGCGCCTGCTCGCACTCTCCCTCCCCTTTTTGGCACTGACCTCCGCCCTCTCGGGCTACTTCACCGCCGTCCGACGGGTGAGTAAAAATGCACTCACCCAGATCTTCGAGCAGTTTTTGCGCATCGGTGCGACCGTTCTGCTGACCTCCTTCTTCTCGGACGGCTCGCTTGAGCGTGCCTGCCTGTGGGTGGTCGCGGGCGCAGTGATCGGAAATTGCTTCTCCTTCCTCTATTGCCTGCTCCTCTACCTCATCGACCTGCACCGCTACCACAAGGGCGAGCGATCGGAGATAGGAGCGCTTGCCCCTATGCGGAAAAAGCTACTCTCGATCGCCCTGCCCGTGGCATTTTCCTCCTATTTGCGGCAAGGGCTGGTGACCCTCGAGCACCTGCTCATCCCGTGGGGGTTAAAGAAGCAGGGTGCAAGCCAAACGAGGGCGCTCTCGACCTACGGGTTGATGCAGGGGATGGCACTGCCGATCGTGATGTTCCCCTATGCCTTTCTCTCCCCCTTCTGCTCGATGCTCATCCCCGAGATCGCCGAAAAGCGGGCGGCGGGCGATGATCGCGGCGTCGAAGCGATCACCTCCCGCGTGCTCTCCTTCGTACTCGCCTTCGGCATCGGCAGTGCGGGACTGATGCTCTGTCTGTCAACCGAGCTGGGGCTGGTCGCCTGTTCGAGCCGCGAAGCGGCGACCTACATCCGCCTGCTCGCACCGCTCATCCCGATCATGTACCTCGACACCGCCGTCGACAGCATCCTCAAGGGGCTCAACGAACAGCTCTGGTGTATGCGGGTGAACATTATCGATTCGGCGCTGAGCGTGCTGATCGTCCTCTTCCTCCTTCCCCGCATCGGCATCTACGGCTACATCGCCGAGATCTTCGCCTGCGAGCTGATCAACGCTTCCCTCTCAATCCTGCGCCTCATGCAGATCGTTCGCCTGCCCGCTACCCTCCCGAAAATGATCCTCTCCCCCCTCCTCGCCATCTTCGCCGCCACCACCGTCGCCAAACTCATCTTCGCCCATACCCTCCCCCTCGCCCTCTCCGGCTGGATGCTCGCCCTCCACATCCTCCTCATCGCAGCCCTCTTTTTGGTGTTTTTGAAGGGGATTGATATTATTTGGGGCTCCGCCCCACACCCCTCCGCTTAGGAACCCTTTTGAAAAAGGGTTCCTAAGAACCTCCTAAAACTTTAAAAAGCGCGACGAATACTCGTCGCGCGAGTAAAAATATGGCGCTTCGGATGGAGGATTATGGAAAACCTTCTTTCGGAGCGCTTTTCATATGTGCTCGTAGGGCGGTGGCTTGCTCCTCCCGAAACACAACGCAAAACTGCGGGAGGGGAGCCCCCCCTACGCCGTTATTGTTAGCACATCGCCCCGAATAACGGATTGCGAGTATCCTTCATTCGGGGGCGCATTATATTTCCTGCGCGGCATACAATGCCGCGCTCAATTTGTCGAAAAAGTATTATCTTGGGAAGTCGAGAGCCAAGGAAGTTTGGGGGAGAGTCCGAGAGGTGGGGAAGAAAACTTCGGCGTTTGAGATGGTTTCTTCCCCCTCTCGGACAAGAACAGCGGTTTATCGACAAACTGCTCGGCATAGAATGCCGCGTTTTTTAAAGTTCTTTAGAAGGGGTTCGAGGAACCCTTTCTTTCAAGAAAGGGTTCCCCAAGAAGCGCAACGCAAAACCGCACAGGAAGGGCGGATATGGAATCCGCCCCTACAAGAACAGATGAAAAAAACGCCCCGAATGTCGGATCGGCATAATCCATCATTCGGGGCACAATGCATTTCCCGCGCGGCATAGAATGCCGCGCTTTTAAAAGATCTTTGGTAGAGGTTTGGAGCCCCCTTTCTTTCAAGAAAGGGGGCTCCAAGAAAAAATCAAGAAGGTTTTCCCCTTTCAGACAGCCGTTGCTCAAAGCGATCCTTGCGGGTGTTTTCGGGGATGGGGGTGGGATAATCGCCGTTAAAGCAAGCCGAGCAGAAGTTGCAGCCGCCTGCCAGCTCAGGGAGTGCCTCTATGGGCAGGTAGCCGAGGCTGTCGACGCCGATGATGCGGGCGATCTCCTCGATCGAGTGCTTGCGTGCGATCAGATGGTCCTCCGAATCGATGTCGGTGCCGTAGTAGCAATCGTGCATGAAGGGAGGAGAGGAGATGCGCATATGGATCTCCTTCGCACCTGCATCCCGCAGGAGCTTGACCAGCCGACCGCAGGTATTGCCCCGCACGATCGAATCATCGACGAGCACCACTCGCTTGCCTGCGATACTTTCCTCGATCGGGCTGAGCTTGATCTTGACCTGATCGAGGCGCTCGCTCTGGGCGGGCGAGATAAAGGTTCTGCCGATGTACTTGTTTTTGATCAGCCCGATGCCGTAGGGGATGCCCGATTCCTGCGCATAACCGAGCGCCGCATCGAGCCCCGAATCGGGCACACCCACCACGATATCGGCATCCGCGGGATGGGTCTGCGCCAATATCCTGCCTGCACGGAGGCGCGATGCGTGCACCGAAACGCCGCCGATGGTCGAATCGGGGCGGGCAAAGTAGATATATTCAAAAATACAGAACTTGTTCGGCTTTTTGCCGCAATGCTCACGACGGGAGACCACCCAATTCTTGCTGAAGACGAGCATCTCGCCCGGTTCAAGGTCACGGACAAGCGTTGCACCCACCGCTTTGAGAGCGCAGCTTTCGGAAGCAATGATATACGTGCCGTCCTCGGTCTGCCCGTAGCAGAGCGGACGGAAGCCGTAAGGATCGCGGACGGCGATCATCTTGGCGGATGACATCAGACAGAGCGAATACGCCCCGTCGAGCGTATCCATGGCGGCGCTGACCGCATCCTCGATGGTGGGGGGCAGACAAGCGCTCGCGCGTGATGATGTAGGCGATCGTTTCGGTGTCGCTCGTGGTGTGGAAGATCGCCCCCTTCAGCTCGAGCTCATTGCGAAGCTGATAGGCATTGCTGAGATTGCCGTTGTGCGCGAGGGCGAGCTTGCCCTTCTGATGGTTGACCTCGATCGGCTGACAGTTTGTGCGGTTGTTGCCTCCCGTCGTGCCGTAGCGGACGTGACCGACCGCCATGGACGCCTCGGGAAAGCGTGCAAGCCGTTCTGGTGTGAAGACCTCACTGACCAGTCCGAGGTCCTTGTGCGAACCAAAGATGCCGTCATCGTTGACCACGATGCCGCAGCTCTCCTGCCCTCTGTGCTGGAGGGCGTAGAGCCCGTAATAGGCAAGGCTTGCTACATTGATCGGCTTCGGCGCAAACACACCGAATACACCGCATTCCTCATGTAAAGTGCTCATTTTTTCTCTCCTTAGGGGCAAAAACGGCAGAACCGAAGCTTCCCGAAGAGAACTTCAACGGCTCTGCCGCTTGTTATTCAGTGATCAGTGCATCTGCGGAGCTTATTCAACGTCCTGCAGTGCATCGTAGCCTTCTTCGCCGGTACGGACCTTCACGACGTTTTCGACGTCATAGACGAAGATCTTACCGTCGCCGATGTGGCCGGTGTAGAGCACCTTCTTGGCGATCTCAATGACCTTCTGTACGGGCACGGCGCAGACAACGATGTCGACCTGTACCTTGGGCAGGAGCGAGGGTTCTACTTCGACGCCGCGGTAGTATTCGGGTTTACACTTCTGCACGCCGCAACCGAGGACGTGGGAGACGGTCATACCGGTGATGCCGATCGAGACCATGGCGTTCTTGAGGGCTTCGAGGCGAGCTTCCTGGCAGATGATCTCGACCTTGGTGAACTTGGGCGAACTGCCTTCCTCGAAGGCAGGCACTTTCTTAACAGGGATCGCCTCTGCCGCGGGGGGGCGCCCGTGACTGCAACTGCGTCCTCGTAGCCGTAGTCGAGGCTTTCAACTGCGGGCAGGAAGTCTGCATATGCGGAGGGCAGACCGTGTTCGGTGCTGTCCAGACCCTTGATCTCCTCTTCGGGAGATACGCGCAGACCGATGGTTTTCTTCATGATGAAGAAGACGAGGGTCATGATGATGCCGGTCCATGCGAGGATGGCAACGATGCCGAGGAGCTGCTTGCCGAGGAGGACGGGACTGCCGGTGTAGAAGAGACCGCCCAGCCCTGCGGGTGCATCGGGGTTTGCGAAGAGACCGACTGCAATGGTGCCCCATACACCGTTTGCAAGGTGTACGCCTACAGCGCCTACGGGGTCGTCGATGTGGAGCTTGAGGGCGAGCAGTTCAACGACTACTACTACGAGGATGCCCGAAACGATGCCAATGATGGCGGCTCCGAGTGCGTCGACTGCGTCACAGCCTGCGGTCACACCGACCAGACCAGCGAGCCGTTCAGACACATCGAAACGTCGGGCTTGCCGTTCTTGATCCATGTATAGAGCATGGTCGCGCAGGTAGCAACTGCGGGGGCAATGGTGGTGGTTACGAAGATGGATGCGAGCGAGTTGCCGTCCCATGCGGCTGCGCCGTTGAAGCCGTACCAGCCGAACCAGAGGATGAAGCAGCCGAGTGCGCCGAGGGTGATCGAATGGCCGGGGATCGCGTTGACTTTAGTGACCTTGCCGTTTGCCTTGTCTTTGACATACTTACCCAGACGAGGACCAACCATGATTGCACCGATGAGAGCGGTCAGACCGCCTACAGAGTGGATAGCCGCCGAGCCTGCGAAGTCATGGAAGCCGAGCTGTGCGAGCCAGCCCTGGGAGTTCCATACCCAGCCTGCTTCGATGGGGTATACGAAGAGCGAAATAACGCCCGAGTAGATGCAGTAGGAGACGAATTTGGTACGTTCTGCCATCGAGCCGGATACTATCGTAGCTGCGGTCGCGCAGAAGACGAGGTTGAAGACGAAGGAAGGACCATTGCCATCTTCAAGGAATTTACCGAAATCGGTCAGAATATCGAGGTTCGGGATGCCGATGATACCGAAAACATAGTCCTCCGCCATCATCAGGCTAAAGCCGAGCAGGATAAATACAACAATACCGATACAGAAGTCCATCAGGTTCTTCATGATGATGTTGCCGGCGTTCTTGGCTCTGGTAAAACCTGTTTAGACCATTGCAAAGCCTGCCGGCATGAAGAAGACAAACGCTGCGCCGATCAGGAACCATATCCCGAAGGCTTCGGCGGTTACTGTTTCTTGTACGAGTTTGGTAATTTCTTCCAATGCCATATCAATCAACACCTTAATTAAATAGATACGAAAAATTGGGATGTTCTCAAGAACTTTTTATGTTTCTCGAGCGGAGCTTCTCATCCGGGACTCACCCGGATGGGGAGTAACCTCGATTATTCAATTGTGACTGGTTATTTAATTACTTCACGCCGAACAGCAGATCGCCGTAGGTCGGGAAGGGCCAGTATTTCTTTGCGGTGAGCATCTCTGCTTCGTCGCAAGCGACACGCAGTTCGCCCATGCGCACCAGCAGAACGTCGCGGATCATCTCCGATTCAGCCTGCACGTCGGCTGCATCTGCCAGCGAGAGGATCGCATCCTCAAGCTGCTCCGTAGCTTCTGCGATGGTGTCGGTCAGTGCCGACAGCTTTACGACCGTCTTGGTCTCGTATGCGCAAGCGAGCGAAGCATCGAGTGCTTTCTTTGCAGCTGCCGTAGATGCAAGCTCGGCGGCATATGCCTGAACTGCGGGAAGGATCTCTCTCTTTGCCATGTCGACCATCGTGTTGGCTTCGATGTTGACCGTCTTGCAGTAGTTGTCGAGCATGATCTCGCATCTCGACTTGAGCTCGACCTTGGTGAACACCTTGTGAGAGGTGAGCATTTCGACGTTCTTCTCATCGAGCAGGTGAGGCATACAGTCGGGGGTGGTACGGTAGTTGGACAGACCTCTGACCTCGGTTGCTTCCTTGATCCATGCGTCGTCGTAGCCGTTGCCGTTGAAGATGATACGCTTGTGATCCTTGATGGTCTTCTTGATCATCGCGTGGAGTGCAGTCTCGAAGTCCTCTACGCCCTCCAGACGGTCAGCGTAGATCTTAAGCGATTCTGCGACTGCCGCGTTGAGCATGATGTTTGCGCAGGCAATGCTGTTGGAGGAGCCGAGCATACGGAACTCAAACTTATTGCCGGTGAAAGCGAGGGGAGAGGTACGGTTGCGGTCGGTAGTATCGCGGTTGAACTTGGGCAGAACGTCTACACCGAGCTTCATCTGCGTCTTGGCGATGCCTGTGTAGGGGGTGTCGGTCTCGATCGCTTCAAGCACTGCGTTCAGCTCGTCGCCGAGGAACATCGAGATGACTGCAGGAGGTGCCTCGTTTGCGCCGAGACGGTGGTCGTTGCCTGCCGTCGCAACCGAGAGACGGAGCAGATCCTGATAATCGTCGACTGCCTTGATGACGGCACAGAGGAAGAGAAGGAACTGAGCGTTTTCGTAGGGGGTCTCGCCGGGCGAAAGGAGGTTGACGCCCGTGTCGGTCGCCATCGACCAGTTGTTGTGCTTACCGCTGCCGTTGACGCCGGCGAAGGGCTTTTCA
>CAYRQA010000033.1:0-14837 GCA_964426285.1 uncultured Lachnospiraceae bacterium
TCGTCTCTCAGGGGGTCAAGGTCGCGCATCTGATCCCAGTACATGACAAGGCTGGTCGAGCCGTCGGGGGCTTTTTTGTCAAGCTGGGTGCGCGTCCAGTCGAAGACGGGCATGAAGTTGTAGGTCACGCACTTGACGCCGTATTTTGCACAGCGGCGGACATTCTCGCAGTAGACCTCGATCAGCTCGTCGACGTTGTTTCTGCCGAGCTTGATGTCCTCGTGCACGGGGATCGATTCGACTACGTCAAATACGAGCCCGTTCGCGTCGCAGAGTTCCTTCATGCGGCTAAGCGTTTCCTCGCCCCAGACCTCACCGGGCTTTACATCATAGACCGCTGAAACGATCGAGCGCATACCGGGGATCTGCGAAATGTACTGCAGCGATACGGGATCGTCCTCGCCGTACCAACGAAAAGACATTTTCATTTTCATATGTGTATCTCCATTCTTGAATTTGCGGAATCTGAAATTAATTATATCACACTCTTTACCTTTTTTCAATATATGTCATCACATTTGAATAAAAATTATGAAAAAACTATGCAAAAATTACTGCACATTCTTTGAAAATATGTTATAATGAAGACACTCACCTTGTGCCGAGAAAATACGGAGGAGCCGCTCCATGAATAATAATAAATACAAGATCCTGCTTGTTGAAGACGATACAAACATCAGTCTGCTTGTGACCGCACTGCTCGAATCGGCAGACTATCAGGTCATTCTTGCCGAGACCTGTGCCGCCGCAGAGACGATGTACGCTTCGCATCTGCCCGACCTGATCATCCTCGATCTCGGTCTGCCCGACAGGGACGGGATGCAACTGCTCGAGTGGGTGCGAAAGGATTCGCTCACCCCGATCATCGTGCTCTCCGCACGTGCGGGCGAGCAGGACAAGGTCAGAGCGCTCGATATGGGCGCAAACGACTATATCACCAAGCCCTTCGGCGTGCAGGAGCTGCTCGCTCGGATCCGTTCCGTTCTGCGCTACAATCGCCACAGCTCTGCGGACGGTAAACGCCCGGGCGGCAAATTCACGCTGTACGACCTTTCGATCGATTACGACGCAAGGCGAGTTTTTGTCAATGACAAAGAGGTCAAGCTGACGCAGACCGAATACAACATCGTCGCCTTCCTTTCGGCACACAGCGGCAAGGTCATGCCCTATTCGGCTATCATCAAGGCGATCTGGGGCTATGCCTACGAGGGGAGCGTCAAGAAACTGCAGGTCAATATAGCAAACGTCCGCAAAAAATTGTCTGCCCAATCGTGCGAGCACGATTACATCGTCAACGAGGCAGGCATCGGCTATCGAATGAAATCGGAGAGCGACTAAGTCGCTCTCCGATTGTCGACGAAAGGACTTGGGGCTTCGCCCCAAACCCCACTTAAGGTGCTTTTTCGAGAAAAAGCACCTTAAGAATCCTTAAAAAGCTTTTTAAAGGATGATTTTATGGGTTTTCGCCCACCGTGCCGGACGGTGAATGCTTTGGTCTACAGTCCGAGAGCGACTAAGTCGCTCTCTTTTGCGTTTGTAAAATTCTTGTATATTTATGTAAAATTCCCGTGCGTTTTCCTGTTAAATGTATGTTAAACATTAATTTTTGAGCAAATCTTTACCGAATCTTTACCAAAGTCATGCTAAAATCGAAATCGATGAACGAACTATTAACGTTTGTCAGGATTTTTTAACATAAAGGCAGGTATATCAATGGATATTTTTGACGTACTCACCCTCGTCGGAGGTTTATGTCTCTTCCTCTTCGGCATGAACCTGATGGGACAGGCACTTGAGAGGCGGGCGGGCGGCGCACTTCAATCACTACTCGGCAAGCTGACAGGCAACAAGCTCACCGGTCTGCTGACCGGTCTCGGTGTCACGGCAGTCATCCAGTCTTCTTCGGCTACCACCGTCATGGTAGTCGGCTTCGTAAACTCGGGGCTCATGAGCCTCAAACAGGCGATCAACGTGATCATGGGTGCCAACATCGGCACGACGGTGACTGCGTGGATCCTCAGCCTCGGCGGTATCGACGGCAGCAATCTCTACCTCAAATTGCTCAAACCCATGGCCTTCACCCCCGTTCTGGCACTGATCGGCATCGTGCTCTATATGTTCTGTAAGAGCAACAAGAAAAAGGACACGGGCGTAATTCTGCTCGGCTTTGCGGTGCTGATGTTCGGCATGGACATCATGACCGGTTCGGTAGCGGGTCTTGCTGACGTTCCCGAATTCCGCAACCTCTTCGTCATGTTCACCAATCCCATTCTCGGCGTGCTCGCAGGTGCGATCCTGACCGCGATCATCCAGTCGTCTTCGGCTTCGGTCGGTATCCTGCAGGCATTGGCTTCGACCGGTGCGGTCACTTACGGTGCTGCGATCCCGATCATCATGGGTCAGAACATCGGTACTTGTATCACCGCCATCCTCTCCTCCTTCGGCACCAACCGCAACGCAAAGCGTACCGCACTCGTTCACCTCTCCTTCAACGTCATCGGCACCATCGTCTGGCTGGCTGTCTTCTGCATCGTTGAAGCGATCTTCTCACCCGCACTCCTCGACATGGGCGCAACGCACGCAGGTATTGCAACGGCACACTCCGCTTTCAACATTCTTTGCACCCTTCTTCTCCTCCCCATGTCTTCTCTGCTCGAAAAGCTGGCTTACAAGCTCGTACCGAAAAAAAACAAACCCGACACCGTCACCGAGCTCGACGAGCGTCTGCTCGCCACCCCCTCGCTCGCGATCGAGCGTTGCCATGACCTCACCATCGATATGGCTGAATGCGCAATGCGCTCGCTGAAAGACGGCATGACCTGCCTGTCGGCATACACGCCAGAGCTTGCCGAGACGGTCCGCGAAATGGAAGACAAAACCGACCACTACGAAGACATCCTCGGTACATACCTCGTCAAGCTGAGCACTTATCAGATCAGCGACCGAGACAGCGCAGAATCGGCAAAGCTGCTCAAGATCATCGGCGACCTCGAGCGCATCTCCGACCATGCGGTCAACCTCGTTGATTCGGCTGAGGAGATGAAGAATAAGGAGCTGAGCTTCTCGGATGCCGCAAAAGCAGAGCTCGCCAATCTCGTAGCGGCGATCGAAGAGATCCTCGACCTCTCGCAAAAGGCATTCGAAAACGACGATCTGCAGGCGGCAGCCTCTGTCGAGCCGCTCGAGCAGATCATCGACCAGCTCAAGGAAGCGATGCGCTCGGCGCACATCCTGCGTCTGCAGCAGGGCTCCTGCAGCATCGAGACCGGCTTCGTATGGTCGGATATCATCACCAACCTCGAGCGCACCTCCGACCACTGCTCGAATATCGCAGGCTGTGTACTCGACGCCGTGAACAGAAACCTCAATCTGCACGAATCGCTCCGTGCGATGAAGACCGACAGCGCCGCTTACAAAGAGCAATACGCGGTCTATGCCGACAAATATCTGGCATAAGGTTAATACCCCCCGAAATCGAACGATTTCGGGGGATTTTATTGCATTTTTCCAAAACCTATTGCATTTTGATTTGCATCATGCTACAATATACACAAATACACCACTTCTCGGAGGTACTTGTTATGGCAAATTACACCCTATCCTCGCCGAACGGTCTGCTGACGCTCGAGATCATGCTCGAGGGCGGCGCGCTCAGCTATACGGTCGTCAAAAACGGCGTGACCGTCATCGAACGCTCGCCCATCGGCGCCACTCTGTCGCAGGTCGACCTCAGATCGGGGCTTTCCGAAATCGCCGTCACCTACAGCGAGAAAGACGAAAGCTACACCCTCCCCGCCTTCAAAAAATCGCTCTGCATCGACCGATGCAAGATGCTCATGATCAAGCTCGACAAAGAGGGCTATCCCCTCGCGCTCGAAGCGCGCGCCTACGATGATGCTGCCGCCTTCCGACTCATCTTCTGCGAGGATGAAACGCTCGTCGCAGAGAAAGTGGCATTCACCGTCCCCGAGTCGACACGGAGCGTCTATGCGACCAAATTCCGCTTCTCCTATGAGGACGAGTACAACCGCGTGCCGCTGGGCGACCTGCATCAGAATTTGTGGAGCTTCCCCATCCTGCTCGAATCGGGTAACGGCGTATGGGGGTTGGTCACCGAAGCCGCCGTCTTCGGCGACTACGGCGGCTCGATCCTCTCTTCGGTGAAGGACGATCCGCGCCGTCTGAACATCACCCCGCCGCCCGATGATTTCGGCGTGCCGCAGTCCCCCGTGGAAACGCCGTGGCGCGTCGTGCTCGCAGGCTCGCTCGACGAGATCGTCAACTCGAACACGCTCGAGAACCTAAACTCCCCTTGCGTGGTCGAGGACACCTCTTTCATCAAACCCGGCATGGTGGCATGGAGCTGGATGGTCGAGAACAACTCACCCAAGGATTTTTATCGTCAGCGCGATTACATCGATTTTGCCGCCGAGATGGGCTGGCGCTACTCGCTCGACGACGGTGGCTGGAAGCAGGCGAAGGTCAACATCCCCGCACTCGTTGCCTACGGGAGACAAAAGGGCGTAGGGCTGTGGATCTGGGCGCATCGGCGCGATCTTGCCGACTATAGGACCGCCGATGAGACGCTCGCGCTCTGGAAATCGTGGGGCGTGGTCGGCGTGAAGATCGACTTCTTCGAATCGGACACCCGCGAGCGCATCGCCCTCTACGATATGCTCGCCGAGCTGACCGCCAAGCACCGTCTGATGGTCAACTTCCACGGCTGCACCAAGCCCGCAGGCGAGATCCGCCGTTGGCCACACGTGCTCACCCGCGAGGGCGTGATGGGCGGCGAGAATTTCCAGAATTACTCGACCGAATACTTCGTCGCACCGACCGCACGGCACAATTGCACCCTTCCATTCACCCGCGGCGCCGTCGGACCGATGGACTACACGCCCGTCACCTATGGCACTTACCGCACGGGCACGACCGATGCGCATCAGACCGCTCTGCCCATCGTCTTCACGAGCTATCTCTGCCACATCGGCGAGCGTCCCGAGATTCTCTTGAAAAATCCCTGTGCGCCCTTTCTGAGGGGACTGCCTGCCGCATGGGATGAATCGATCCTGCTCGAGGGCGAGCCTGCCTGCTATGTCACAATGGCGCGGCGAAGCGGCGAGAACTGGTATATCGGCGGCATCTGCGCGAGCCGTTCGCGCGTGGCGACGGTTGACCTCTCCTTCCTCGGCGAGGGCGAGTATAAAGCGACCCTCTACAAGGACGGCTACAGCGATCTGCACGCGGTAGACCTGCCGATCGGCGTCATGGAGCCGACCTCCAAGGAGCAGTACGAGCGTTGGGAGAAGATCACCTCCCGTCCGACCTCGCATCACCATAACCTGCATTTGGTTGATATTTCCGAGGTCACCGTCACGAAGGAGAGTGTGCTCGAGATCCCCTGCGTGCAGGACGGCGGGTTTGCCATCAAGGTGGAGAAGGGGTAACACACACACCTCTGCACCACCTCGTAGGGCGGGGCTTGCTCCCGCCGTTACGAACAGCTCGCACAGATATAGAATCGGCGGAAATCATTTGTAGGCAGCGGGAGCTGTCGTCACTTGTTACGGCTCCCCCGCCCTACGATGAATTGTTCGTTACGCTTACAGAGGTATGCCTCGAGGACAATCCACCATATGTAAAAACGCCTGTTGCCGATTGGCAACAGGCGTTCATTTTTCATCCTTCTTTTGATACTCGATAATATCCGCAATATCGCAGTCGAGTGCTTCGCAGATCCGATCCAACACATCGCTGTCATACTGAACGACCTTGTTCTTGTAGTAATTATCGATGATTTGAAATCGGATACCCATCCGTTTGGCAAGCTCGTATCGGGTAATGCTCACCTTTTCGAGATATCGATCTAACGTCAGTCGAATCATTGCGATCCCTCCCCTTTGATATATATTTTAATAAATATACACCCTCTTGACAATTCCCTTGAATTGGTATATATTTATATAAGTATATACGAGAAGGTTGGAGGTATCCATGAAATTGTTGATCGCGGGTTCAAGAAGCATAAATGAATTTGATTTATCAAAATATGTCCCACCCGAAACGAACCTTATTATCACCGGTGGTGCGAACGGAATCGACATGATAGCGGAAGCATATGCAGACGCACATAAAATTTCCAAGCTGATCCTTCGTCCGCTCTATCGCAAATACAAACGGGGTGCGCCGATCAAACGCAACGAGATGATGGTCGATCTTGCCGATCAGGTGCTTATTGTGTGGGATGGGATATCGAAGGGAACGCGACACACAATCGAGTATGCCCGAAAGAAGGGGAAGCCGCTATTGATCATCGAAGATAAATAGCGATTTACAACAAAAGCCATAGTCCTTCCTTAACTCCTCATAGGGACAGGCGTCCTCGACTGTCCGTAGCGTTCGGTTTGCTGTCGTGATGAAATATGCGATAACCCTTCGACGGACAGTCGAGGACGCCTGTCCCTACAAGTGAATCGTTCGTTTTGCCCACAGAGATATACTATGACGAAATGTCAAACACACAAAAAAATCCTGTTGCCTTACGGCAACAGGATTTCATTATTTAGTCGTCTTTCAGCTCAACCGCTCCCTCGAGCATATCGGTCTCGGTGATCACACCGTCCTCTAACTTGAAGGTGCGGATCTCAAAGGGCTTGAAGTGCGCATCGAACGATGTGCCCGCGATCGGGAGGTCGATATGCGCGGTCGTTGCCTCGCCCTGACACTCAAACAAGCGAATGATGTGCACGTTCGCATCGCGCTCGCTCTGCTTGAAGCAACTGAGCGTCACATTCTGCTTATCGACGCTCACCAGCGGTGCGGGCTTCGCTCCGTTTCCGCTCGGGCAGTAGGCGAGGGCGTATGCCTTCTGATTGAAGATCGCCGCGTCGCGGTCGACCTGCTTCATGCGCTCGTCGCGCTTGCCCGCGATGATGCGGAAGCGGTAGCGGCGCTCGCCCTGGTCCATTCTCTGCTGATACATCGGCTCGTGGAAGGGTTCACCCCAGGTCGATCGGCCCGAGCCGTAGCCTGCCGAGCGCACGAGCGTGATGCCCGCGTAGCCCTTTTCGTAGTGCGAGCCGTATACGCCGTCGTCGATGATGGTGACTGCGTACTCATCGTCGGCGACCGCCTGCCAGTACTGCGAGACCGTCTCGCTGTAATGCTCGCGCATCTTTTCTCTGCCGAAGATGGTCTGACCGACATATTCGCCCTCTTCGAGGGTGGTCGGGATCTGGAGTTTGAGACGCTTCTCGTTTTCGGCGTAGAAGACGCGCACCTCCACCTCGAGGATACCTGTGACCTTATCAACGATGTAGCGCATCATCATGCGCGACTTGTTGTACTGCATATCGGCTTCGATGACGACGTTCATGTCGCCCTCGTCGGTGACGCGGACGGGGTTCACGCAAGCGCCCTTTACGCCCGAGAAGTCGGTCGCCTCGCCCGGTGTCATGGGCACGAACTTGCCGATCGGGTTGTGCGGATTGTAGACGGGGTTGCCGTCCCAGCAGCTCAGCGCATCGGCGTAAACTTCAACCGCAAATGCGCCACGCTTCATGTACTGCTTGCCGTCGACCTCGTAGCAGTCGAGCAGACCCGTGACGGTGTTGATGACCACTTTACCGCGCGCGGTCTCGACGGTGATAAAGCCGCGTCTGTCGGGGGTAAGAGTGGGCTCGGGGCGCTTTTCGATGATATCGAAGTGGATATCGAAGCGGCTGACCGTCATGGGCGGCAGCTTGCACTCGAAAATCACGCGCTTGCACCAGTCCATGTAGAAGTTACCCGATTCCTTCGCCTGCTGCGAACGGATCGGCTTGCCGTCCTGATAGACGATCGGGTTCGAGAATTCCTTATGCCACATCTGCTTGGGCAGTATGAATTCGACGTCGATCGGCTGGTCGTATTCGAAGGGATGGGGGTTGTAGACAAGGAGGGGCACGGTGTCGGGATCCTTGATCTTCTCCTGCCCCGCACAGAGTGCAATGAAATACTTCGATTTGAGCTGATTCATGATCTCGAGCCCGTGATCGAGCATTCTCAGCGTGTCATCTTCGACAGGCTGTATGCACGAGCCGGGAAGCGAATCGTGGAACTCGGCAAAGAGCAGATCGCGCCATGCGTCGTCGATCTTTTGCTTTTCGTAAGTCGACAGCCCCGCGAGCTGAGCGTGCGAAGCCATCTTTTCGACCATGACAAGGTCATTTTCCAGTCTGCGGTGGTACTGCTTGATGCGGATGATCGAGGTGTAGCAGCCCTCCATGAGGGGGTTCAGCCCGCGATCGACGAGCGGGAGCTTCTCGCGGTCGATCGTCTCGAAATATTCGTTCGGATGAGAGTGGACGATCTCCATCCCCTCTTCCTTGAGTGCCTTCAGATCGTTCAGATCCTTTCTCGAAGCGCCGCCGCCATGGTTGCCGACGCCCCAGAGGAAGAGACCCGTCTCCTCATCCTTCCATTTGTCGGCAAACTTCTTGACTTCTTCCGCAGCCGTGCCGAAGACCGAGTTATAGCCTCTGTCCGAGCGGTGCACAAGCACCTCCGACCCGTCGTAGCCGCGCCAGATGAAGTCCTCGCTCGGCGATTCGTAGTTGCCGCGACCGGGACGGATGTTGACGTAGTATTTATACCCGCATTGCTTCAGCATTTGCACAAGTCCCTGTGCGTGACCGAACGAGTCTACGTTGACCGCCGTGATCGGGGTCTTGCCGAACTTGTCGTAGAAGTAGAGCCGCCCTCTGAGCACCTGACGGAAGATTGACTCGCCCGAGGGAAGGTTGCAGTCGGGCTGTAAGAACCAGCCGCCGACGATCTTCCAGCGCCCTTCTTCCACCTGCCGCTTGATCTTCTCGAACAGCTCGGGCTCGTGCATCTCTACCCATTCATAAAGCAGTGATTCGTTGTGGTTGAAAATGAAATCGGGGTATTCGTCGATCATCTCGCTCGCCGCACGGTAGGTCGAGAGCGCTTCGCTCATGCCCGATTCCCACTGCCACAGCCACACGGGGTCAAGATGCGCATTACAAAACATATATGTTTTCATGAAATTTATCTCCTTTGGGGCTCTGCCCCAAGCCCCGCCCGCTTTCTTGAAAGAAAGCGAGGCAAAGAACTTTTGATAAGCCCGAAAAATACTTTTCGGGCAATATTTTTATGTTATTATATGGGCGGCAAGTATTTGCCGCCCTTTAAAAGTTTTTGAAGTCCAGAAACTTTTTCAAAAAGTTTCTGGCGGGGTGCAGGGGCAGAGCCCCTGCCGTCATCTTTGGCAGGTACCCGGGACTTCGGGGATGCCGCCGTCGCGGATGATCTGGACAGCGGTGCCGGGACCGAGGTTTTTCCAGTCCTTAACGACCCAAACGACCTGTTTGTCGGGGGTGATTTCGACGAGCTGGGGGGTCTTGCCGTGACCGCGGGCGCAGAGGATGGTGTTGCCGTTGTCGAGACGGACGCAGGACTGCGTACCGCCCAGACGGATGTCCTCGGGCAGTTCATCCACGCAGAAACGCCATACGACCTGCTTGTCGGGGGTAACTTCGATGACGCTCTCGTCCGATTCATCGGAGATGAGGGTGTTGCCGTTCTTGAGGCGGATCGCCGCCCAGGGCTTGGCGATGTCGTAGGACCAAATTTCGTTGAAATCCTTGTCAAATTCGACTACCTTACCGCCGCTGAGGTAGGGCACAAGGAAAGTTCCCTCTGCGGTGTAGCGGATGCGGCGGTTCTGTCCGTGCGTACCGCCGCCGCCCCAGTAGGGGATCACGCGTTCGAGCTCCGTCTCGCCCGTTTTCTTGTTGATGATGAGTACGCGAGGGGCAGGCACTTCGTTGACCAGTACCAGCACGCGGTCGAGATCAAGCGGCTGAACGGCGTGGATCTCGGTGCCCTCGGGGGCGTCCATACGCCATACGATCTCCTTTTTAGGGGTGACCTCTGCCGCCCAGTACATACGCGAGAAGACGATGTTGCCGTTGGTCATCATCCACAGGTCGTCGAGCTCCCAGCCCTTGCCTGTCGAGAAGGTCCAGACGATCTTGCCGCCGACGATGAGGAAAATTTTGTTGCAGCCCTCGCCGATGTAGAGCATATCGTGACGAGCCAGTCCCTCACCGGGCAGATTCGGGTCACATCCCTCTTCGGACACGGGCCAGAAGGGGTTGTCGATCTCTTCCTCGTCTTTGCCCCATTCGGGAATGGTGGGATCAAGGAATTTTTTCAGCGCTTCTTCAAGTGGGTAGTTCATGTTTTTTCCTCCTGCAAATTAAATAATTTTGTAATAAATCCGTATAAATTGCATCCTTTTCAATTCACCTATACTATACCATGCTTTGTGCGATTTGTCAATAACTTCCCTGCAGAAAACATTTTTTTTATTACAAATTTCAAATTATTGCCTCCAAGGGCTTGCGCAAACGAAAAAATTATGCTAAGATAGGGGTAAATCAACTACCTTCTTCGAAGGAGCGAATAGGAGAACGTCGCCATGATCAAAGTATCTTGTTGTATCCCCGGCAAGCTGCCGCCCGAAGCGGGGCTTACCGCCGCCAATCAGTACGAAAAGCTGCTTTTCGGCTACCAATATCTGACCTCGATCGGCTTCGACACAGTCGAAACCTCGGTCGGCTTCGTGCTTGACCTCACCGACGAGGAGCGCGCCAAACTCACCCAAGACCGCGCCGCAGGCCGCTTCGAGCTTGCCGCCTGCAACTGTCTGCTGCCCTCTCAGCACTCGATCATCACCGACGACGAGGGTTGGAAGGCGCTCCTCGCCTATCTCGACGATGCCTTCCCCAAGCTTGCCGAGCTCGGTGTCAAGGTCGTGGTCTGCGGCTCAGGCAGAGCACGCTCGACCCCCGAAGGCAGAAGTGAGGTCGAATGCGATGAAATCCGCAAGAACTTCCTCGTCTATTGCAACACTTTGTGCGAAAAATACGGCATCACGATGGTGCTCGAGCCGCTCAACAAGGGCGAGACCAACTGGGTAAACACCGTCACCGAGGGCGCAAAAGTGGTACGCGAGCTGAACCTCCCGCACATCCGTCTGCTCGCCGACGGCTTCCACATGGCAAAAGAGGGAGAAGATCCCTCGGTCATGAAGGATGCCGCAGATATTCTCGTCCATACCCACTTCGCCGAACTCACCCACCGCCACGCACCCTACACCTACTCGAGCGACTACGAGGACCGCTTCTTCTCCACACTGAAGCAGATGGGCTATAACGGCATCATGACCTGTGAGTGCGGCTACCGCAGCTTCCACAAGGACGCGGCGAATGCGGCGAAACGAATTAAGGAAATTGTGCAATAAATGTATTCGAGGCTCCGCCTCGAGCTCCGCTTAAGGAACCTTTTGAAAAAGGTTCCTTAAGAATCCTCTAAAACTTTAATAAAGGACGGCAAAGGCTTGCCGTCCACATTTGTCTCAAATTGCCACTAACTACCGTAGGGGAGGGGCTTGCTCCTCCCGCCCCGAAACGCTTTACACGAAAGGAAAAATTCTCATGAAAAACGAATACAAAGTAACCAAAGAACTCATCTCATCATGGGCAAAAGAATTCCATCTGCACGACACTTCGAACATTATTTTGTTTGTTTCATGGTGCTTCGTGGGCTTTTGCGGTTTGTTGGCATTGTGGTCTCGATTTTGATTCACGGCGATCCGCAGGATTATTTGTTTTTCATCCTCGTTTTGCTTGTCGCTGTATATAAATTATTTTTCAATCGTTTCGTTGTCTGGTCAAAGAGATACAAGCTATATGTGAAAACATACGGCGTCACCGAATGGATCAGATCGACCGAGTTTTTGGAGAACGAGATCATCCTCACCGACCACACCACTACGATGCAATACAGATATGATCAAATTGCCAAAATCAAAGAGAAAAATAATATCGTCATGCTGTTTTTCAAAAATAAAACCGCAACGAGACTGTACAAAGATGCTTTCATCGAGGGTTCTTGGCAGGAATGCAGGGAGCCGATTGCTCGAAAAGCAGGGATTTAATGGTAACCCCGACAGATTTATGTCTGTCGGGGTTTATCTTTCCCCTCCTCGGGCATACTACGCCCAAACACCTACGGAGGGCAAACTCATGTGTACCAGCATCGCAATGACAGCGGGGCGCTTCTATTTCGGGCGCAACCTCGACCTCGAGGTCGATTTCGGACAGCGGGTGGTCATCACACCGCGCAATTTCCCCTTCCTCTTTCGATGCGATGAGCGAATGGCACATCATCACGCCCTCATCGGCATGGCGGCGGTCGCAGAGGGCTATCCGCTCTATGCCGATGGCGCAAACGAGTGCGGGCTCTGCATGGCAGGGCTCAATTTCACGCAAAGTGCGTTCTATTCGCCCGAAAACGACCCGAACAAGGCGAATATTTCCCCATTTGAGCTGATCCCGTGGGTACTCGGGCAGTGCGCCACCCTCTCCGAAGCACGCGCCCTGCTGGGGCGCACGCATATCGTCGCTATCGACTTCAGCGAACGCCTCCCCCTCACGCCCCTTCACTGGCAGATTGCCGACAAGAGCGGCTCGATCGTGCTCGAGGTGACCGCCGACGGGATACAGATTTACGACAATCCCGTCGGCGTGCTGACCAACGAGCCGCCATTTCCTTTTCAGCTCGCGAATCTTTCGCACTATCTGAATCTCACGCCCGATTCCCCCTGCGGTGTCCTCACCGACCTCGGCATTCCCCCGTTCGGGCGCGGACTTGGTAGCGTCGGACTGCCGGGCGACTTTTCGCCAACCTCACGCTTTGTGAAAGCCGCCTATCTGCGGCACAATTCTATCTGCGAAGTCGAGGAAGAGAGCGCCGTTTCGCAGTTTTTCCATCTGCTGAGCGCCCTGGCAATGGTGAGGGGAAGCGTACTCGTCGAGGGCGGCAAGTGCGAGATCACCCGCTACTCAAGCTGCATCTCTGCCGAGCGGGGCATCTACTGCTACACCACCTACGAAAACAGGGGCATCACGGCAGTCGATCTGTGGAGCGAGGACTTGGAGGGCGCGCGATTGATCGAATATCCCCTCCGAAACACACAGATGATCACTTGGGCGAATCGTCCACTTGACAGGGGCGCGCACTTGTGCTAAAATAATGGCAACAGACCACGGGAGGTGAGCCGATGCACGAGCTTTCGGTGACAGAGGGCATCCTGAATTTCGCGCTCGACGAGGCGAAGAAACTGAATGCCGAGAAAGTGACCGCCGTCAAGCTGAAGATCGGCGCACTTTCGGGGCTTGTACCCGACTGCATCGGCATTTACTTCGACATGGTCGCCGAAGGCACACTCTGCGAGGGTGCAACGCTCACTTTTGAGCGCATCCCCGCCAAAATTCGCTGCTCAGACTGCCAAAATGAACACAATATTGAAGGCTTTCGGCTGATCTGCCCTGTCTGCGCCTCTCGGAGGGTCGAGCTGACCGCAGGTCGCGAAGCCTACATAGATAGTATGGAGATCGAACATGGAAATCAAAGTCGTACATCAGATTCTCGAATGGAATGAGGACCATTCCAACGCCGTCAAGGAAAAGCTCGCCGACAAAGGGGTGTGCATGATCAACGTGATGGGTTCGCCCGGTGCGGGCAAGACCTCGCTCATCAAGGCGCTGATCGATGCCCTTCGCCCCCGCTACCGCATCGGTGTGATCGAGGGCGACATCGCGGGCAAGATCGACGCCGAGACGATCGCATCGCTCGGCATTCCCGTGGTACAGCTCAACACCGACGGTGCCTGCCACATCGAAGCCATGTCGATCGAGCACATCCTGCCCGACTTCGACCTCGATGCGCTCGATATCATCTTTGTCGAGAACATCGGCAATCTCGTCTGCCCCGCAGAGTTCAACATCGGCGAATCCTTCCGCATCGCCATTCTCTCGATCCCCGAGGGGGACGACAAGGTCGCCAAATACCCGCTCATGTTCGCCACCACCGATGCGCTCGTGCTGAACAAGTACGATATGCTCGACTATTTCGACTTTGACCCCGAACGGGTGAAGCGCGATGCCATCGACGGCAACCCGAAGGTGGCGATCTTCCCCGTGTCCTCGCGCAGCGGCAAGGGTGTCGCCGAGCTGGTCGAATGGATCGAAGGACGGATGAGCTAAAACCCACAAAATCCCTGTCAAGTATCGCTTGCTTGACAGGGATTCTTTTTCTTTGATATAATATAAAAAATCTCGGAGGGCTACACCATGTTCAACTTAGACCGCTTGGGCAGTTACATCACCGATCTGCGTACCCGTGCAGGGCTCACCCAACGGCAGGTGGCAGACAAGCTGTCGATCTCCCCGCAGGCGGTATCGCACTGGGAGCGCGGCGATACCTTCCCGACGGTAGACATCCTCACACAGCTCGCCTCGCTTTACTCGGCCAGGCCTGGACGCACTGGTCGGTTCTGCCGAGCTGTGCGACCGCGAGGAGAAGATCATCCGCGAGATCGCGCAGGCTTCGCCCGATCAGATCGCATCGCTCATCCGTGAAGGGTCGCTCTATGCCGCCGACCTGCTGAGCTGTTCGCCCTTTCTCAAAACCTCGACCCTCTCGATCATCTGCGCACAGCTGAAGCATTTCGGGCTCGATATCTCCTATCTCACGCTCATGCACGAGTTTGTTATGTCGGAGGAATATGTGTCGCTTGTTGCAAACTCCGACTTCAATCTGCTCGACAAACGGGTCTTTCGGCAGTTTTGCAGGTTTATCAGCGAAGAGACCTTAATGGACTTTTTCGGGCGTATTTTGGAGGGCGAATTTGACTACGAATATCTCATCATTTGTGGCAACGCTGCTCTGTCGAAGGTAACGAAGTGTGATCCAGCATTGAAGAA
>CAYRQA010000034.1:0-14740 GCA_964426285.1 uncultured Lachnospiraceae bacterium
CATCCATGCAGGGCGGCGGCATGGGCGGAATGTATTAATAATTGAATCGCATTTGAGGCTCCGCCTCAAACTCCGGCAGGAACCTTTTTGAAAAAGGGTTCCTGCACCTCCCAAAACTTTATATAAGGTCGGCAAGTACTTGCCGACCTTTTTATGTCCAAAAAGCGTTTACAAATTGTTTAATATTCGTACTTGATTTGGATTTATCTGTTTGATAAAATATAGCCACAATCGGTTCGACAGAAGGTAACAGGAATGGTCTTTGCTAGTCTGATATTTGTTTTCACTTTTATAGTGCTGCATATTGCGGCTTTGCTTTTGGCGCCAACGATCAAGGCGAAGAATCTCGTTTTGTTGGTCTCCTCTCTTATCTTCTATGCATGGGGCGGTGTCGCCTACCTCGCATTATTGGTCAGCATGGTGCTCATCAATTATCTGGGTGCGCTTGCCATAGGGCGATTTGAGGCAAAAATACAACGCAAGTTCTTCCTCATTTGTACCTGTGCCGCTGATCTTGTGCTGCTGGGGATTTTTAAATATACCGGCTTTTTCCTCGAAAACCTGCAATTCATCACAGGTTTTCCGGAGACCATACCCAATATTGTCCTCCCGATCGGCATTTCCTTCTATACCTTCCAGCTGCTTACCTATGTGGTCGACGTATACAGAAGTCAAGCGCCCGCGCAGAAGAATTACTTCCTTCTTCTGCTCTATACGAGCTCCTTTCATCAGTGTATCGCAGGACCGATCGTCCGCTACAGCGACATCAACGAGGAGCTACTGCACCGCAAGGTGAAAGCGAGCGAGGTCAGCGAAGGCGTGATGCGCTTTTCGCTCGGACTTGCCAAAAAGGCTGTGCTCGCCAACACTTGTGCCGAGCTTGCCGACACACTCCTTCCAATGGATGCCGAAAAGTTAGCGGCGATTTCTTCGGTAGGACTGTTGCTGGGCGGCGTCTGCTATATGCTGCAGATCTACCTCGATTTTTCCGCCTATTCCGATATGGCGATCGGACTCGGTCTGATCTCGGGCTTCCACTATAAAGAAAACTTCAATTACCCCTACACCGCCACCTCGATTACTGATTTTTGGCGCAGGTGGCACATTTCGCTCAGCTCGTTTTTCCGTGACTACGTCTATATTCCCCTCGGCGGCAGCCGTGTCAAGCAGTCGCGCCATATTTTCAATCTCTTTGTCGTCTGGTTTTTGACCGGTATGTGGCATGGCGCCAGTTGGAACTATATCTTCTGGGGACTTTTCTTCTTTGTATTCCTCGTGTTGGAAAAATTCGTCTTTCATTGGGATGCCAAGGAGAAGCTGTCCTTTCCGAAGCGCTGTCTGAGACGGCTATACGTACTGCCTGTCGTCCTCGTGAGCTGGTTGCTCTTCCGTTTTTCCGATCTCGAACTGCTGTGGATCACGGTAAAAGGTTTTTTCTGTGCCAACGGGAATGCATGGATTGATCCGACTGTGACATTGTCCTTCAAAAACAACGTATACTTCCTGATCTTCACGGTGATCGCCTGCACGCCGCTCTATAAATGGGTGTCGGATAAGCTGAAGGCATCGAATGCGACGGTTGCAGTGACTGCCTACAACTGCTGGATCGTCGTTGCGCCGCTGATCTGCGTCTTTTTGTCACTGATTTCGCTGGTCGGCAACAGCTACAACCCCTTCCTCTACTTCCAGTTCTGATTTCACGAAAGGAATCGCATCTATAATGTTTGATCCGAAGGATCGGGAGGATAAAGTCACTCCCGAATCACAAAATATATCTGCTGACGATCCTGTCGAGCGCCAAAAGTCCAAACAGCCCCTCTCAAGCCGTAACAAGATGAGGCGCAATAAGGCTATCAAACTGCAACTGCAGGTGATCTCGGGCTTTTTGGTACTTGCCTTTGTCGTCGGGCTGATCATTCCGCTTCGTCCGAAGATTTCCGAGATCGAAAACCGAACGCTCACCAAATTCCCCAAGCTTACGATCGACGGACTGCTCGACGGCTCGTTTTTCACCGAGCTTGAGCTTTGGTATGCCGATACCTACCCGATGCGCGAGCTGCTGCTCAATCTGGATGGCAGATTTGAATCGCTGTTCGGCAAGAATGAGGAGCAGATCATCGGCGGCAACGTAACGGGCGATGTGATTCCCGATGTGACGCCCCCGAGCAGCGGCTTCGATTGGATGCAGCCGCCTACGCCCATTACCACCGATCCCAAGCCCCCCACGGTCGATGATCCGCCCACGGTCGATGATCCGCCTGCGGTCGACGATCCGCCCGAGGTCGACAATCCGCCCACGATCGACGATCCGCCGAACAATGACCCCGATTATGAACCCGAAAAGCACGGTTCGGTCTATCTCTTAGGGGATACTGCGTACGAGCTGTACGGATTTGGTCGCAAGAATACCGATGCTTATATCGATATGGTCAATGCACTCGCCAAGCGTTTGAACGGCAGTGCCAACATATATCCGATCATAGCACCGCTTTCCTACGGCATCAATCTGAGCGAAACGGAACAGAAGAAGCTCGGTCTGACCAATCAGAACGATGCCCTCGTCTATATCTATTCCAACCTGAGCGATCAGGTCAAAAAGACCTACACCTATGCTAATTTGTTGGCGCACAAGGGGGAGTACCTCTATTTCCGCACCGACCACCATTGGACGGCGCTCGGTGCATACTATGCCTACGAGGTATTCTGTGCACAGAAGGGAATTGCTCCGACGCCGCTTTCCTCCTATAAGCAGCAGACCTATGACGGCTTTATTGGTACGCTCTACGGTTCCTGCGGCAGTCCGTCTGTTATGAAGAACAATCCCGACACGGTGGTCGCCTATAAACCGACGGGAACCAACAGCATCACCTGCTACCAGTCGAACGGGGAGATCCTAAAGTGGAATATCATCACAAACGTCGACAATTGGAAGGCGGGTGTTAAGTACAACACCTTTATCGGCGGCGATAACCCCTACAGCGAGATCCACAATCCGAATATCAACGACGGCTCTGCCTGCGTAGTGGTGAAGAACTCCTACGGCAACGCATTCGTTCCCTTCTTGGTAGACAGTTATGAGTATGTGTATGTCATCGATTTCCGTTACTACGACAAGTGGGCAGAGAACTACTATAACGGCATGACCTTCAATGAGCTGATATCGGAAAAGAATGTTCAGGATATACTCATTGTGACCAATATCATTGCGACCGGCAGCTCCGGGCAGATCAATTATATGAACAAGCTCTTCACCAAATAACGGCGCCGTCCTATCGTATCACCACGACCTGACCGAAAAGTCAATTCTTTTCGGTCAGGTGAATCTAGTTTATTTAAAGGAAAAATCTATGCCACGAACCAAACTCTCCGACCGCAAGCTTCCGCCGTATACACACGGGGAAGAGGTCTTCAATATGGTGACCCATATCACGGGCGGCGCCCTCGGTATCGTTGCCACCGTACTCTGCGTCGTCATGGCAGCTCTGCACCGCAATATCCTCGGCGTTGTTTCGGGAGCGATCTACGGGGCGACCATGATCGTGCTCTATTCAATGTCGAGCATCTATCACGGGCTTTCGACCAAGCTCAAAGCCAAAAAGGTCTTCCAGATCATGGATCATTGTTCGATCTTCCTTCTCATCGCAGGTACTTATACGCCCATTACCCTCTGCACTCTCCGTGCGTATAAGCCCTGGCTCGGATGGACGATCTTCGGCTTCGTGTGGGCGATCGCGGCATTGGGGATTACCCTCATTTCGATCGATCTCAAGCAGTATCGCGTGCTGTCGATGATCTGTTACTTGGGTACGGGCTGGTGCATCCTCGTCTGCATCCGCGAGACCTTTGCGATGCTCGGACCTGCGGGCAGCATTTTCCTCCTCGCGGGCGGCATCTTTTATACCATCGGCGTGGTCTTCTTTGCCATCAAGAAGAAATATTTCCACTCGATCTTCCATATTTTTGTGGTGATCGGCAGTCTGCTCCACTTTTTCTGCATTTTATTTTACGTTATATGAACCAATTTTTTCAAAACCCCTTGACAAATTGAGATTCGCGTTGTATAATATTAGTAACCATTATCATTCTTGTTAGGAGACACTGTCATTGACAAAGCAACAGCAGTTGATCTATCAACTGATTCAAAAATCGGAGGATCACCCGACGGCAGACCAGATCTATTGGCAAGCCAAGCAGGAGATCCCTAACATTTCGGTCGGAACGGTCTACCGAAATTTAAGTCAGATGTCCGAATCGGGCATTGTCAGACGGCTGTCCATGCCGGGAGATGCCGACCACTTTGACCGTACCACCATGCCGCACGGTCATGCAACCTGTCTGCGTTGCGGAAAGATCGCTGATATTTTTTCTGATGAGCTCGAAAGGGTGATTGAAAACGCCTTGGGCATGGATATACTTTCGTATGAACTGAATGTCAGATATATCTGCTCGGCTTGCTCCGCTGAATCGGATGAATGATCTGATAAAAATATAAACTATTGAAAGGAATTATGATTATGGAACTCAAAGGAAGCAGAACTGAAGCGAATCTCATGGCAGCATTTGCAGGCGAATCGCAGGCGAACACCAAGTATACCTTCTACGCATCCAAGGCGAAAAAGGACGGCTACCAGCAGATCGCCGCACTTTTTGAAGAAACCGCAGCCAACGAAAAGGAACACGCCAAAATGTGGTATAAGCTGCTGCACAGCGGAATCGGCGATACGGTCGACAATCTGAAGGATGCCGCAGGCGGCGAACACTTCGAATGGACCGATATGTACGCTGAATTTGCGAAGGTGGCAAGAGAAGAGGGCTTTGACCACATAGCCGAGCTCTTTGACGGTGTGGCATCGGTCGAGAAGGAGCATGAGGAGCGCTATCGCAAGCTGATCGCCAACATCGAGGGCGGTCTGGTCTTCTCGAAGGACGGAGATGCGATTTGGCAGTGCCGCAACTGCGGCTATATCTGCATCGGACCGAAAGCGCCAGACGTATGCCCCGTATGCGCACACCCGCAGAGCTATTTCCAGGTAAAGCCCGAGAATTATTGAGAATAATGAAAATAAAGCGGAAAGGGAAGCCCTTTCCGCTTTATTTTTTTGCTTATTTGGGCGGTCGGATGTTGTAACAATGCACAAATTGCAGAGATACAGTTTGTGCATTCATACAAATCGATAAATTTTCAAAAAAAATTCTAAATAGATGTACCCTTGACCACTATGCTGTTGATAGCCGCGATGCTGACAAGCTGTCTGCTCCCGCTGACGGGATGCAAGAAGGGGGAAACCACCCCCGAGAACCCCTTTGCGGTAGGTGGCCTGTACGGAAAACAAAACTTTGCTAATCCCCAAACGCTTAAAATAGGCGACCGTATGTCAGGCATCATGCGCTTCGGAGATATGTTGATCGGTGAAGTCGATTGGGATAATAAATTCGACTACTATTCATTTGAGAATCCGGACAGTGCCCGACTGATCTGCTTCGATCCGCTCTGTTTGCATTTGATCCAGCAGGATTCATGCCCGGCGTTCATCAATTATGAGCAAAAAATAAACCCTTCCGGTACTCTGCCAAGGATATATAACGATCCGATGGGAATGTATATCGATCTGAACGATAGCACCGATGGACCCGTGATCTATCTGTATTACAAGAGAAGTGATTATTATACGGTCGGCGTATATCAACAGGAACAGCGCGAACCCGTATACTGCATCGAGCAATACGATATGGCACAAGGCAAACTCACTGCCGTGCTTAACAATGAAAAGAACACCATCACCCAAGCCTGCAACTACGGCGATTACATATATTATGTGCTTGATTGCGGCAATGAAGGTCAAATAATTCACCGTATCCACAAATCGGGCGGGAAACCCGAACGGTACGATCTTGAGGAAGAGGCGGAGAGTATTTTCATTGTCGATGTGGTCGGCGATAAGCTCTACTATGTATTCGATGAGCAATATCTCTACCGCTCAAATCTCGATCTGACCGAAAACGAACAGGTGCTTGATCTGAGTGAACTGAAGGGCAAAGACGGCAGTGTCGACGTGATGCAGGGCATTTACTGCGGCTATCTCTATTATATTGCTGACGTTAGTACGGTATGGGTTGATACTTCCGAAAACAGCCCCCTCGCCCCAAAAAGCAAATCTCTACCGAATTCCGACGGGCGATCTTACGGAAGCCCCCGAAATGGTCGTCGAGGGGCTGAATATCGGAAGAGATGATTAGCGGTTCAGCGAAAATACGCTCTACTATACCCCCTGCGTATTTGAATACGGTGAATTCGCAAACTCGGCCATGGCAGACAACGTAGAGAGGATCAATACCTGTGATGGCAAGCTGTTCGCACTCGATCTGAATAACGGTTCGTCCAAGATGATCGTTGAGAACAGCGGGATGACAACAACCATCAAGTTAGCATGGGACGATACGGCGATCAACACCTGCGACGGCAAGCTGATGGCGCTTGATCTTAAAACGGGTGAATCGAAGACGATCGTTGAAGACAGCGGTATGACGATCTATCCGCTGTATGCATGGGATGACATCGTCTTATTCGCCGGTTGGGCATATACTGCGTCCGGTGAAGAAAATGCAGACGGCAACAGAAATCTGCTGATGGCATATGCATCCGGGGAGCCCTATAAGATTTGGGGACACAAGGGAAAGATGGGAAGGCTTAGTGAAGAATATTTAGCGTCCATTCGAGAGGTGACCAAAGCGGTAAGAGAAGCGTATGAAGCTAAACAAAATGAAAACTAACCTCCTCACAAACGAACTGCGCAAGCTGCTGACCCGCCGCATCGGTGCTAAATAAACAGCTTGTCAAAAGCGATCTTCCGAAAGGAATGACCGCTTTTGAGCGTTATATTAATCTCCAAAAAAATCACAAAAATTAACACTTCATTAATATTTCAGGTGTTGACAAGGTCTTCCGATAGGTGTACAATTGGATTGTTTATACAACAAACTTTAAAAAACAATGGGAAGGAATTGCTATGAAATATATGCGGTTTTCGGTAAATTCAATACGCAATAGCCTGGTCCTGCTATTGCTTTGCTTATTGTCTCTTTCCGTGGTTGCCTGCAACGTCAATGCACCGCTGACCGAGACTACTTCGAGCAAGGATACGACCGTAGCGCCTGACTCCGACAGCCATCCGAGTTCGGGCGGTACATCCGCCCCCCAATCGACTACTTCCACCCCCACCGACGCCACCTCGACAACACCTCCCCCGTCTGCCACGACTGCACAACCGACCGCATCTGATGTGACACCGCCTACCGTCACCGGTCAGGATTTTGAGATTACGCAGGGCGACAGTGTCAGCTACCGCAAGCAGGTCAGCGTTTCGGATGACAAAGACGAAAACCCAACCATATCGATCGACAACTCCGCCGTCGATCTCGACACGCCCGGTGTCTATCCCGTTATCTATACAGTGACCGATGCTGCGGGCAACAAAACCGTGTTCACCCTGCAGCTGACCGTTTTGAAGAAGATCACCCCTGCACCCACCGAAGAGTACGTCCTCTCCGAAGCAGAGAAGATCCTCGCCGAAATCACCGACGATTCGCTGTCCGATCTGCAGGTCGCCTACTCGATCTACCGTTGGACAAAGTACAATATCGGCTACTATGACAGCTCGGATAAGACAAGCTGGCTGGTCGGAGCTTACGAGGGCTTCCAGAAACGCCGCGGTGACTGCTTCACCTATTTCTCGGTGTCCAAAGCACTGCTCACTGCGGCGGGCATTGACAACGTCGATATGGTCAAGTATCGCTCGTCAGAAAAGCAGAGCAGACACTATTGGTCGCTGGTTAACGTGGGTGTCGGATGGTATCATTTCGACAGCACACCCTATGTTTATAAAGAATCCAACTTTTTCATGGTCACCGACGAAGAACTGTCGAAGTGGGATAACAAGTATTACAAAAACGCGCACGCTTTCGTGGACGAAGGACTTCCCGAACGTGCCACCGAATCGATCCAGGATAGGATCAATTACAGCTCTTCTAAGCTGAAATATTAGATTTGGTTCCGAATCACGACCGATATCGAAAGGATTGAATGAAAATATGGCACTTCTCGGTGTAATCGGCGGGCTCGGTCCGATGGCTACGGCATACTTCATGGAGCTCCTCACTACTATGACCGATGCTGACAAAGATCAGGAACATCTGAAAATGATCGTTTACAGTGCGCCCGATATCCCCGACCGCACCGATTACATCCTCGGAAAGAGCAAGGACAGCCCACTGCCCGGTTTTGTGGAGGCAGGCAGGGCGCTTAGATCGATGGGTGCCCGCCTGTTGGCGATCCCTTGCATCACAGCGCACTACTTTCACAACGAGATCGAAGCAGAGGTCGGTGTGAAGACCCTCCATGCGATCAACGAGAGCGCCGAACTGCTTTGCGCCGCAGGGGTTCGGTGTGTCGGATTGATGGCGACTGACGGAACGATCCAAAGCGGTCTCTTCCAAAAAGTGCTTGAAGAAAAGGGAATTGAGGTCGTTCTCCCCTCGTTTGAAGGGCAGAGAAGGGTCATGTCGCTGATCTACGATGACGTCAAGCAGGGCAGAGCGCCGAACATGGCGGCATTTGATCAGGTCAAGGGCGAGCTTCAAAACAGAGGGGCTCAGATCATCCTGCTCGGCTGTACTGAGCTGTCGGTCATCAAGCGCGACCATCATCTCGATGAGGGCATTCTCGACGTCATGGAGGTGCTGGCAAGCGCTGCCATCACCGCTTGCGGCAAGCAGGTGCGCGCCGAGTATAAACAGCTCATTCCGTTCTACCTCAACTATCATAACTAAGCTATTTTGGAGACCATTAACATATGAGACAGAGAAACGTACTCGAATATCTCGAATCCACCGTCAAAAGGCTGCCCGACAAGGTTGCCTATGCCGACGACAGCTGTGAACTGACCTTTTCGCAGGTCTATCACGACAGCCGCGCGATCGGAAGCGTGCTCCATAACAAAGGCTATTACCATGAGCCTGTCGTTGTATTCATGTCCAAACAGCCGAAGACGATCGCCGCATTTTTCGGATGCGTCTACGGCGGGGACTACTACGTGCCGATCGATCCCGAAATGCCTCGATTCCGCATCGAGCTGATTTTTGAGAATCTGAAGCCCAAGGCGGTCATCTGCGACGCCCAGTCGATTGAAGCACTTGCTACATACGATTATCAGGGCGATCTGCTTCTCTATGATGAGCTGGTCAGGGAAGCGATCGACGATGAGGCGCTTGCCGACATCCGCGACCGTCAGATCGACACCGATCCGATCTATATTGTTTTTACATCGGGCTCGACGGGCGTACCCAAGGGGGTCGTCGCCTGCCATCGCTCGGTTATCGACTATATCGAGGAGCTCTCCGAGGTGCTCGGTTTTAGCGAAGAGACGAGATTTGCCAATCAGTCGCCGCTCTATTTCGACGCCTGCCTCAAGGAGCTCTATCCGACCATTAAATTCGGTGCAACGACCTATCTCACCCCCAAACAGCTCTTCATGTTTCCCGTAAAGCTGGTCGAATACCTCAACGAGCACAAAATCAACACCGTCTGCTGGGTCGTCACGGCGCTGACCATGATCTCGGCTTTCAAAACCTTTGACCGAATCAAGCCTGAGTATCTGCATACCATCGCATTCGGCAGTGAGGTCTTCCCGATCAAGCAGTTCAGGCGTTGGAAAGAGGCACTGCCCGATGCTTCCTTCACCAATCTCTACGGTCCGACCGAAACGACCGGTATGTGCTGCTATTATCACGTCGACCGCGATTTTGAGATAGACGAGCCCATCCCGATCGGACGTCCCTTCCATAACAGAGAAGTCATACTGCTCGACGAAAACGATCGGGCGGCAGAGCAGGGAAGCGTCGGCGAGATCTGCGTGCGCGGCAATGCACTCACCCTCGGCTATTACCATGCGTTCGACAAAACGAATGAGGTATTCGTGCAAAATCCGCTCAATGACCGCTATCCCGAGCTGATCTATCGCACGGGCGATCTCGGTAAATTCAACGATCGAGGCGAGCTGATCTTCGTCTCGCGCAAGGATTATCAGATCAAGCATATGGGTCATCGCATAGAGCTGGGCGAAATCGAGGCCAACGTCAATCTGCTCGAGGGCATTTCGATGTCCTGCTGCCTGTATGACAAGGAGAAGGACAGAATCGACCTTTTCTATGTCGGCGACCCAAGCGAGCTCGAGCTCTATTCGATCCTCAAGGACAAGCTCCCGCGTTATATGCTTCCCAACAAGGTGCGAAAGCTCGTCAGACTGCCGCTGACAGCCAACGGTAAGCTCGACCGCATCACACTGCAAAAGAGCATCGATCAAACATCTAATAAATGACAAATTATTCAGACTAAGAATGTGAGGCTTACAAAAATGAATGAACTTTTGGAAATATTAAACGATCTGCATCCTGACGTTGATTTTGAATCGGAAAAGAACCTGATCGGCGACGGCATTCTCGACTCGCTCGACATCGTGTCGCTCATCTCCCAGATCGACGACGTGTTTGACGTAGTCATTCCCGCCGAAGAGATCATCCCCGAGAACTTCAATTCCGCCGAAGCGCTCTATGCGCTCATTTGCCGCATTGACGAAGAATAATGCTCTTTAATTCACTCCCCTTTGTTTGCTACCTCGTTTGTACGCTCGTACTCTATTATATCGTCCCCAAGAAGACACAGTGGGCATTTCTTTTAGTAGCAAGCTATGTGTTTTATGCGATCGCCGATTGGCGTTATCTCTTCTTTATTGCCCTCACAACGGTATCGGCCTATCTGGTCTCACTCAAGGTCGAGAAGATCAACCTCGAGCAGAAGGAATACGTCAAACTACATAAGTCCGAGCTGACCAAGCCCGAAAAGCAGGCATACAAGAACGAGATGAAGGCAAAGCGCTGGAAATGGCTGCTCCTTTGTCTCTTTCTCAATATCGGCATCCTCTCGGTCACCAAATACACCAATTTCGTCATCACCAACCTAAACAGCCTGCTCAGCGATGCATCGGCTCTGCGTACGGTAGATCTGATCATCCCGATGGGCATCTCCTTCTATACCTTCCAGTCGCTCGGCTACGTGATCGACGTTTATCGGGGCAAACAGGAGGCACAGCGCAACCTTTTCAAGCTGGCGCTCTTCGTCTCTTTCTTCCCGCAACTCGTACAGGGCCCGATCAGCCGATACGGTGATCTCGCGCCCACACTGCTTGCCGAGCATAAATTTGAGCGCAAAACGGTATCCTACGGTGTGATGCGCATTTTGTGGGGATACTTCAAGAAGGTGGTCATTGCCGAACGCATCATCACGGGCGTGACCACACTGATTGCAGATCCCGAGCAGTATTCGGGCGCCTACGTCTTCGTCGCCATGCTCTTCTATGCCTTCCAGCTCTACTGCGACTTCACGGGCGGCATCGATATCACCATCGGCATCGCAGAGACGATGGGCATCAAGGTTGCCGAAAACTTCAATCTGCCCTATTTCTCGAAGAATATCAAGGAATACTGGAACAGATGGCATATTACCATGGGTTCGTGGTTCACCGACTACATCTTCTATCCGATCTCGGTCTGCTCGCCCATGTTAAAGCTCACCAAATGGTCGAGAAATCACCTGCCTAAGGCGATCGGCAAGCGTGTGACCGTCTATCTCTCGAGCCTTGTGGTATGGTTCACGACCGGTTTGTGGCACGGTGCGGCATGCAACTTCATCGTATGGGGGCTGACCAACTATGTCGTGATCATGGTCTCGCAGGAGCTCGAACCGCTCTATGCAAGGTTCCATAAAAAGCTGCATTTGATAGGGAAGGCTCCCTACGAGGTCTTCCAGGTCGTGCGCACCATCCTGCTTATGTCGGCGATCCGTATGTTTGACTGCTACCGAAACGTGCCGCTCACCTTCAAGGCGATGGGCTCTATGTTCACCGAGTTCAGACTCTCGACCTTCTTCGACGGTTCACTGATGAACATCGGGCTTTCGACTTCCGATTACGTCATCCTCATCATCTGCTTTGCCGTCGTCCTCACGGTCAGCCTCATAAAAGTGCGCGTAGGCAATATCAGAGAACGGCTCTATCAAAAGCCTTTTGCGCTCTACTATCACGTTATGGCGTTGCTTCTCGTCGTCATACTGGTGTTCGGTGCGTACGGTGTCGGCTACGACTCGTCGCAGTTTATCTACAATCAGTTTTAGGAGGACGGCATGAAGATCAAACGCAAAAACAAAGGCAAAACTATCGCCGCTCTCCTGCTTATCATGGCATTCTGGCTGGTCGTCCTCTATATTGTCCAGTGCCTGCTCGTTCCTAAATATCAGACGGGCGTGGTGGAAGGCTCTATGATCGAAGAATACTACAAAGACAAGTCCTCTCATGAGGTGATCATGGTTGGCGACTGCGAGGTCTACGAGAATATCTCAACGATCGAGCTCTGGAAGGAATACGGCATCACCTCCTACATCCGCGGTTCGGCACAGCAGCTTGCATGGCAGTCCTACTATCTTTTGGAGGACACCCTGCGCTACGAAACGCCCAAGGTGGTTGTCTTCAACGTGCTCGCACTCAAGTATAACGAGCCGCAGAGCGAGGCTTATAACCGCATGACGCTCGACGGAATGCGTTGGTCCTCTTCGAAGGTCGATGCGATCAATGCGTCGATGACCGAGGACGAGAAATTCGCGGACTATCTCTTCCCGCTGCCTCGATATCACTCACGCTGGTCGGAGCTCACGAGTGACGATTTCGAGCATATCTTTACGAAAGACCTCGTGACACACAACGGCTACTATATGCGCGTCGACAGCAGAGCACAGGATGAGTTCCCCGATCCGATGCCGCTGACCGACTACACGCTCGGTTCGAACGCCATGCACTATCTCGACAAAATGACCGAGCTCTGCAAAGAGAAGGGGATCGAGCTGGTGCTCATCAAGGCGCCGACCGAATTCCCCCATTGGTACGATCAGTGGGATGAGCAGATTGTCGATTATGCAGAGGCAAACGAGCTTTCCTATCTCAATTTCATCCCCCTGCAGGAGGAGATCGGGCTCGATATGACCGTCGATACCTACGATGCGGGTCTGCACCTTAATCTTTCGGGTGCGGAGAAGCTCGCCGACTATTTCGGCGCATGGCTGACCGAAAACTGTGACCTCACCGACTACCGTGAGGACGCCGAATATGCGGCACTCTGGCAGGAGAAGGTCGATCGATATGAGCATCAAAAAGCAGAACAATTCAAGGAGCTGGAGGAGCATGGAAAACTGCTCTCTTTCGCTCCGATCGAGGTAAAGGAGACGAATATTTTGAAAAACTTTATCATTTTGGCGGCTGTCGCGGCACTCTGCCTGACACTGCTTGCCTGTGGCAATCCCGACAGAGGCAAGACGGACGGTTCGAAGGACGCACAGACCACTACCGATCAGAAGGGCGGCGAGATCTCTTCGCCGAAGATCGACGGCTACACGATCGCTGTAAGCGGCACGACCGTTGCGATCGATGCGCCCATGGCATCACTCACCGAAAAGCTCGGCGAGCCGACCAAGTATTTTGAGTCGCAGTCCTGTGCATTCCAGGGGCTTGACAAGGTCTACACCTACGGCTCTGTCGTCATCCGCACCTATCCGCAGGATGAGGTCGATTACGTGCTGAGCATCGAACTCAAGGACGATACCGTTTCGACGGCAGAAGGCGTTTATATCGGCGATACGAAGGGCAGAGTGATTGAGGTCTACGGTGAGCCTGCCTCTTCGACCGACGTCTCGGTTAGCTATACCAAGGGTGGAACGGTGCTCTCCTTCTTCTTCGAAGGCGATGCGGTGACCTCGATCACTTATTCGGCAGCTGCCGCAAACTAAGCAAAAACAATAGAGGCTGCAACAAATCGCTTGCTACAGCCTCTTCCTATTCAATTACAGCTTCAATTACAGCTTCAATTACAGCAGTGTGGCGATCAGCTCGCTATAGGGCTTTGCAGAGAGGTATGCCGGAGGCACGTCAAAGACAGTCTTGCAACCGACGATGCCTTCCTTCTGCATACGATGAGCGGCGCGGGCGTAGGCTGCGATCACAGACGCTGTAAACTCGGGGTTGGAATCGAGCTTCAGGCTGTACTCGATCACATGGTTGTTTTCGAGGTTAGCCCCGGTTTTGCCGCTGCGGATGACAAAGCCGCCGTGCGGGATGCCGCTGTGGTCGCGGCGAAGTTCATCGAGCGAGATGAAGTGAACGGTGGTATCGTAATCGGCAAAATAGTTGGGCATTTCCTTGATCTCTTTTTCGATGCGTGCCTTGTCTGCTCCTTCCTCAGCCACTACGTAGCATTCGCGGGTGTGCTTTTCGCGTGTGGTAAGCGAAGGGGCAGAGCCGCTTCTGACTGCTTCGAGTGCGGAGGGAACGGGGATGGTGTATTGTTTGCCGTCTACCACACCTGCCACTCGGCGGATCGCATCAGAATGTCCCTGGCTGACGCCCTTGCCCCAGAAGGTGTAATCCTCACCGTCAGGCAAAAATGCACCCGCATAGAGGCGGTTGAGCGAGAAGGCACCGGGATCCCAGCCGACCGAGATAAGGGCGGTATTGCCGCCTGCCTTTGCGGCATCGTCGACCTTGGCGAAATGCTCGGGGATCTTTGCGTGTGTGTCGAAAGAATCAACGACGGTAAAGTGCTTTGCCAGCTCGGGGGTCTGCTGCGGCAGATCGGTGGCACTGCC
>CAYRQA010000035.1:0-14716 GCA_964426285.1 uncultured Lachnospiraceae bacterium
CTTTAGAGGAATGAAAAATCAATCATATTGGAGGCTCCGCCTCCAAACCTCGGCAAGAACCTTTTTAAAAAAAGGTTCTTGGAACTCCAAAAACTTTTGGGGAAAGGCTTTTCCGGGGAGCAAGATGATCATTATTCCTCGTGTGCAACTACGTTTCCTTCTGTTCAGTGGAATAATTATAGCACTATTTTCACAAATTGTCAAATCATTTTGCGAAATCATAAAAAAACAGGAAAGCTTCGTGAAAGCTTCCCTGTTTCGGGTGAATATTACTTCTTTTTCTTCGGCGATCTGACGAACACCATGCTCAGCACCAGTGCAACGATATAGAGCACTACGGTCACGTACAGCACCGTCTGATAGCCTACGGGGTTGACCGAATAACCGTCGACCTCAACGTACTCACCGAAGTGGTTGACGATCCAGGTTGCGAGCTGGTTACCGGTAAGCCCTGCAAAGCCCCATGCCGACAGCGTGATGCCGTGGATCGCACTGATATTGCTCATTCCGTAATGATCGGAAAGGAGCGTGGGTACATTGGAGAAGCCTCCGCCATAGCCTGCATTGATGACCATGATGAGCGCAAGCACCAGTACGGTCAGTGCGATATTGCCCGCACCGTTCCGGATACCGCCGGTGACGATCACGACTGCCGTCAGCGCGATCGATGCGATGAAGATGATCTTGTACATGGTATTGCGGTCTTTCATCTTATCGGCAAGTGCAGAAAGACCGAGGCGACCGCCTGCATTGAAGACAGCCGATACAGTCGATATAACGCCGACCATACTTGCGAGACCGAGACATTTCACGATCGCCTTTTCCTGCGAGATCAGTGCCAGACCGCAGGTGATATTGATGTAAAACATCAGCCAAATGCCCACGTAGTTGAGGATGGGACGGGTTCTCAGCACCGCGAGAATGCCCTGTCCTTTTTCCTTGGTCTGAGGCTCATGCCAACCGTCGGGCTTTTTGAGCAGCAGATGTCCGACGAACATCATGACGAAATAGACGCCTGCAAGGATGATAAACATCTTGTAGATGCCGCCCTTGCCGAGACCGCCGAGCATTGCCTCCATGATGGGGCTGGCGATCGCCTTAGCCGCGCCGAAGCCTGCGACTGCGAGACCTGTCGCAAGACCCTTGCGGTCGGCAAACCAAAGCATCAGCGTCTTGACAGGCGAAAGGTAGCCGAGACCGAGACCGATGCCCATAATGAGTCCGTAGCAGAGGTAAATACCGACCAGCGCAAGCGTGCTGCCCTTATGTAAGCCGCCGTAGTAGATGAAGAAGCCCGTGCCCGCCATACCTGCGGCAAAGCAGATCGCCGCGATCAGCGAGGATTTATGAATGTCCTTTTCAACGATATTTCCCATGAATGCGGCAGACATTCCGAGGAAGAAAATGGCAAAGCTGAATGCCCATTCGGTCGCACTTTTGGAATGACCGATGTATTCGCCGATCTGTTCACTGAAGATCGACCAGCAATAGACCGTGCCGATGCTGCAATGCAGCAGCAGTGCGGGAATTGCGGCTCTGATCCACTTATTCGTGCGCCAACCGCCCTTTTTTTGTTCTGTTGTGTTCATTTCTCTCTTATTCCTTCTTTCTGTTACTGTCCTGAGTATTTCAACCCGCATTCAGCAAGTTACGAAAAAACCGAACATCGTTATAAAACTTCTTATGATTAATATTATTACAAAAATATGAACAAATGGAAAATTTTAAGAACAACAAAAGAACAAATCGATATTTCGACAGTTGTTCCATTAAGTTTGCGAAATCCTCTTGCAAATTCAAGGTGGGTATGGTATAATATATTCAAACACGTGAATTTCGAGTTTGAAAGGATCCACTTATGATATCTCGTCTCCAAACAATCGCCGCGGACCTGCTGCTTGCTACGGTTGCGGGACTATGTATCTCGGTATGCGGCGCTGTCTTCTTCTCATGTCCCAATGCGATCGTAGCCAGCTTTCTCTTCGGTCTCGGGCTGTGTACCATCATCTTCTTTGATTTGAAGCTCTACACCGGAAAAGTCGGTTACGCCCCCAACAATCACCCCTCCCACGTGTGGCATCTGTTGCTCGTATGGGCAGGCAATTACCTCGGCGTTTGGCTGGGCGCCACCCTGCAAAAGCTGACCCGTATAGGCGATACGCTGACCGAAGCTGCGAAAAAAGCGGTGGCGGTCAAGCTGGAAGACAGTCTGCTCAGCCTCTTTGTATTGGCGATCTTCTGCGGTCTGATGATGTATATCGCCGTGGAGGGTTCAAGACGCACGCCCGACGGTTCTACCGTTCAGCTTGCGCTGGTTCTGCTTCCCGTGGCAGTCTTTATTATCTGCGGCTTTGAGCATTGCATTGCCGATCTCTACTACTTTTCGATGGCTGGCTTCTCGCCTGAGGCATGGATCCGCATTATCGTGATCACACTGGGCAACAGCGTGGGTAGCATCCTGTTCCACCTTGCCGTGAATCTGAAGAACAAGCTTGAAAACAATGATACAGATTCCCGCACTGCGGGTTCTAAATAAATTTTCTACATATAGGAGAAACACATGAGCAATTTTGACCATATTCTGAAAGACCAGATCGAGAAAGTTTCGAACCGTCTGCACGAGATGGGTCGCGACGATCTGATCCCGCTCTTCAAGAACTGCTACCCCAACACCCTTGAAACGACCACCAAGATCCTCGACGACGGCTCTGCTTTCGTCATCACCGGCGACATCCACGCGATGTGGCTGCGTGACAGCGCCGCTCAGGTACATCACTACCTGCCCGTTGCCCGCGAGAACGAGGAGCTGGCCGACATCATCGAGAAGATGATCAACCGCTACAGCATCTATCTGCCCAAGGATCCCTACGCGAACGCATTCAACGAGAACGGCGATATTCCCGATCGCGGACATCACGAGGACCTCACCTTCCGCAGCCCTTGGGTCTGGGAGCGCAAGTATGAAGTAGACTCGCTCTGCTCGGTGCTCTTCATCGCCTACAAGTTCTGGAAGAAGGTCGGCAGAACCTCTCATTTCACCGACGCATTCAAGAACTCCATGAACATCATCCTCGACCTGTGGGAAACCGAACAGTATCATGCCGAAAAGTCGCCCTACACCTTCGAGCGTCCCAATCCCTGGAAGCCCTCCGACACGATGACCCGCGGCGGCAAAGGTGAGCCTGTCGGCTACACCGGTATGACCTGGTCTGCCTTCCGTCCCTCCGATGACGCTTGCATCTACAACTATCTGATCCCCGCCGAAATGTACGCCGTCGTCACCCTCGGCTATGCCGCTGAGATTGCGACCGAGATCTACAAGGACGAAGCGCTTGCCGCTCGTTGCCTGAAGCTGCGCACCGAGATCGACGAGGGCATCAAGAAGTTCGGCACCGTAGAAGATCCCGACTTCGGCACCATCTACGCTTACGAGACCGACGGTCTTGGCAACTACAACCTGATGGACGACGCAAACGTGCCTTCCCTGCTCTCCGCACCCTACCTCGGCTACTGCGATCAGGACGATCCGATCTATCAGAACACCCGTAAGTTCATCCTTTCGAAGAAGAATCCCTACTACTTCGAGGGTGAAGTGCTCCACGGCATCGGCTCTCCCCACACCGACAAGGGCTACGTATGGCCGATCTCGCTGGCTCTGCAGGGTCTGACCACCGACAGCAAGGAAGAGATTGAAGAGATCCTCGAAATGCTCGTAAACTCCCACGCGGGCACCTTCTTCATGCACGAATCGATCGACGCAAACAATCCCGCAAACTTCAGCCGCGAATGGTTCGCTTGGGCAAACTCGATCTTCTCCGAGCTCGTCCTCAAGTACGCAGGCTTCGAAATCTGATTGGGGCGCTGCCCCAAACCCCGGTCGGAACCTTCTTGAAAGAAGGTTCCGACACCTCCAAGAACTTCATTTAAGCACAAGAGGATGGTCTTTGACCATCCTCTTTGACTTTTGCTTGCAGAACTCATACCCAATCTGCTTGCGGTGCTGATTTATTCTCCCCAAAACCGCAACCGGTCGACGAAAAATTCCGTCGACCGATTTCAATTTACTTATTTGGTTGAAAGCGATGCTGATACCGCTCGACCTCTTCGACAGTCACGGGCGGCCTGCAGGCATTGCCGCAGAAGGCATAGCCGCTTGCTTTCAGAATCGCTTTTGCGACAAAGGACGCCTTGACCCGCCCCGTATCGACCTTGACGTAGGGATGCCCATCCTTCTTCCCGTAATAGGTCACTGCCTCCCAGGGAATGAATTTAATCGGCAAAACGAGCACGAAGGCAAGTATTACGACCGTTACCGTCGTGTGCTCGATGCCCTCATGGGTCAGTGTCAGCTCCGTTCCCCTGTAAAAGATGAGCTGTCTGAGCATCGTGAGGACCGATATCAGCCATGTCAGCAGAACAAGCGCGCTCACGATTGCCAACACGCGGGCATAAGTCGGATCCATGGGACCGTCTTCCATCGCCACCTCGCCCGCAAGGAGCATTACGATCACCTTCACACCGAGCGCGATGACCGCCGCCAGAAAGACCGTTAAAAACCAAGCGCTCCAACCGACTTTATGCGTCTTCATTCCTCACTCATCCTCTTCGCTGTCATAGCGCTCGACGATCTCTTCGTAGATAGCGAGAATTTTCTTGGCGAACACCTCTGCAGAATAGTTGGCAACCATATGGTCATGCGCTGATTTGCCCATCCGCTCGCGCAGTTCAGGCTTCATGAGCTGCCCCACATAGCTTGCAAACTCCTCAAAATGGTTGTACTGCCAGCCGTTTTCACCGTCGATCACCACGTTTGCAAGGCAATCGTCGCGTCGGCAGACGATGGGCAGTCCTGCCGCCTGCGCCTCAAGATAGGTGAGCCCCTGTGTCTCACTCGAAGATGCACAAACGAAGAGATCGGCAGCCGAATAGTAAGCACTCACCTTATCGTGAGGAATCATGCCCGTAAAGATCACCCGATCGCCCAGCCCCAGCCATTCAACCGTCTTTTCGAGCTCTGCGCGGTCGGGACCGTCGCCGACGATCATCAGCCGCAGATTCTTTTCGCCCAGCAGATTCATATACTGCAGGAGCTCCTCGAAGTTTTTCTCTTTGCCCAGCCGTCCGATCGAAAAGAGCAGGCAGGTGTCATCCGCCACGCCGTAGGTCGCCCGAATCTCAGCCCGTGCCGAATGATCCTCGAAAGGTTCGACCTCGATTCCGGTCGGCACGATCAGCACCTTCCGTCCGTCAGGTCCGATGCCGTAATTCTCGAGCATTTTGCGTACCTTTTCGGTTGGTGCAACCACCGCTTGCAAATTCTTGCAAAGCCATCTCGATGCCTTGGCAACGATCGCCTTTCCGATCTTCTCACTCGGTGAGAAATAGTGCGTATAATCTTCGTATGCGGTATGATATGTATGAATGATCGGAATATTGAGCTTATTCACGATCTTTCTCGCCAGCATATAGCTGGAAAATTCGCTTTGCGAATGGATGATGTCGGGATGCCAATCGATGAGGCGTTCGACCAGTTCATTGCAGATCGGGAGTGCAAACCGCCCGTCGGGATAAACGAGATCGGCATTCATCGAAGCGATATAGGTCACATTCCCATCCACATAAGAGTGCATTTTCTGTGAAAGCGCCAATATCTTCACTTCGTAACCCATTTTCGTCAAATATTTTGTCAAATGCCGAATGGAGGTCACCACGCCATTCACCATCGGCAGATAGGCGTCGGTAGTGATCAGGATTTTCAACCAATTCACCTCTCAAAGTATTCTTCATACAGTATAGCACAAATCGCCGCATCTTTCAAGGGAGAATTATGCAAAAAAGCATTAAATAATTCGCTTTTTCATAAATAATGCCTTGGCGAACGACAGAATCACCTGCACGAAACGATTTCATGCAGGTGATTGGATTTTGAGCGTATTGTTTACTCGTCTTGACCGATCGGAAGAGGCGTATAGTCCTCCGTAGCGCTCAGGATGATCCCATCCTCCGAGTATTGCACTACCCGAATGCTGTTCACGGTCAGGTCATCGACCCGAATGCGCAGGCGGGTGCTGTCGAGATATTCGGTCTCATCGCTGTACAGATCATCGTCGATCTCGATCTTGCTCCAGGGGGTAAAGTGCGCACCGTCGACATAAAGGAAGCCGTCGTCAAAGCTCGAGCCGATTACCGTGATGGGCGTGACACCCATTTTCATATCTGTCCGAGAAGGATAATAGGCTGTGTTGCCATCGTACACGTACCGTTTACCGTAGAGCATATCGTATTGCAGTTCCTGCAAGCCGAGCCGATAATCGTTACTGCCCATCATTTGTTGATGATATTTGGTCAGAATACCTCTGTGCATCCCGATCATACCGAAGGTTGCCGCACCAAGCTGATAGGCGTGCAGATCCCCCAGCGTATCCGAAGCAGAGGAGAGCTCCATGTTTGAAACGATGACATACTCGGTCTGGAAGATATCTCCGTTCTGCAGGTCGCTGTCAGCGAGCGAGAGACTGGGCAGATGATCGCCATACATCACCAAAATGGTATCCTCGGGATAATTGCGAACCGTTTCGACCAGTCTGCGGATAAATTCATCCATTTCGTGAAGCTGATTGACGTAATAAGTCAGTGCCGCAATATCAGAAAGTCCGCCTTCGATCGTACCGTCAATGAAGTTGGCTGTGATCTTGTTCTCATAATCCTCTGGAAGTGTACCGGGGGGATATTTACCGTGTCCCTGCACCGAAACTGCCATCACGAAATCCTGTTCAGCGGTCGATTTGAGGGTGGTCACGATCTCGTCAATGAGGATTTCATCCTTGGGCCATACGCCGCTGACGTTGTATTCGACGTCCTCCATATATTCGAGAGAGGTGAAGGTGTCAAAGCCGAGATTTTGATAGACCAGGTAGCGGTCGTAGAAGGTACCCTCGTAATTATGGATAGCGTGAGTGGCATAGCCGAGCTCTTTGAGATTATAGGCGGCTGATTCGCAGGTGTAGTCGCGGAGCGCCGTTTTGTAGGGGTATTCGCCCGCGCCGAAAAAGGCAATATCCATGCCGGTCAGCACTTCAAATTCAGTGTTGACCGTTCCCGCACCGACCGACGGCACGGTAAGGAAACCGCTGATCTCTTCCGATTTAAGCTGTGTGAAAAAAGGTAGCGGATTCTCCGAAAACTCGACGTTGGTGAGGTAATTGACGTCAAAAAAGGATTCGAGCTGCAGATAGATCACGTTCGGTTTTTGCTCGGGCTCGTCCTCTCGATCGGCATCGATCACTTTGAGCAACGCCTCTATGCGCGTCTGCGAATAATCGGCAGGCTCCTGAATGCCGCGGTCGAAAATCCCGACCGTATAACAGTACGGAAAACCGTAGTCAAGGTAGGCGTCCGCCAAATTGGGGAAGCTGGTCGCCAAAACACCGGTGGATTGTCCGATCTCGAAGCCTACAAACAACATCAGAAGCGAGGAAACAACGCCGATGATCGCTTTTTTCCACTTGATCTTGCTGAGCGGAGCTTTGATCGCGAGCAAAACCAGACCTGCGATCGCCGCCAACAGGAGAACCACAATGAGGATGATCTCGACCACATTCAGGTATACACGGAAAATCCGAAACACGCTGGGGATCAGAGTGAGATCGTTCACCGAAAAGGGCGTGACCCGTTTGGCAAGTAGAACGCAGTTTGCCACGCCCAGTCCAAGCCATATTGCCGAGAACAATGCCTGCAAAAAGAGCTTACAGGGGGTCAGCAGTGAGATCGAAAGCGTTGCAAAAATGAGCAGTGCCGAAAAAACAAAGGCATAAGGCGCCTGAACAACAAAGACGAGCGCTTTGATCAACGAATGACGGGAAAGGATCTCTATGACAAATTCAAGGACAAGCGACAGCACGATCAGCGCCGACAGTGAATCGAACAGCTTATAATTGCCTGCTTCATCTCGGGCAGTCAGCTTTTTTTTCAGAACGCCCCAGAGCGCCGCTGCTTTTTGTTTCAATCTTTGCATAGTGTGTTAATCCTTTGTTGATTCAAACTCAAAGGAGCTGCGCAGAGCTGCAACTCCTCATTGATTTGTGTTTGTTTGATTTGGGAATCAGTCTGCATCACTGTCGCCACTCAGAAGGTTCTGCGCAGATGCGCTGTCTGCCCCAACGCACTCGTTTGCCTGTTCGGTCGTTGCAGGCGCCGATTCGACTGTATTTTCGCGCAGTTGAGCTTCGACCGAAGCCGTTGTCTGCGCCGCTTGGGCGTCAAGACGTGCCTGCTCAAGCGCCTCTTGCTCAAGTCGAGCGGCTTCTTCCTTGGCAAGCCGCACTTCAAATGCACGGCGCATTGCGGGAAGCCTCGGCCGCAGGAAGCGGCGATTGATCCACCAAAGCAGGAGCGCCATGACCAGTCCGACCGCACTGACGATCAGTCCGTTGCGCATATAGCTCGAGAAATAGCGCAGTTCGATCGTATGGTCGCCCGGCGTGATGTCAAATGCAAGCAGTGCGTCGAGCGTCTTGACGAGTTCTACCTTCTCCCCGTCGACGTAGATGTTCCAGCCTTCGTCGTAAGGAATGGTGGTAAATACGGTGTCACAGCCTTCGGGCACGTGAATGCTGCCGGTCAGGTGGCTTTCACTGTACTCGTCGTCAATGATGAAATTGCCCTCAGCCAGCTTGGTGAAGACTTCCTTGAAGAGCGCTTCATCGAGATAATAAAAGATTGGCGCGTCGTCCATTACATAGAACATTCCGTCATTGGAGGTAATGGTAACCTCGAAGGCATATCGGACATCATGGCTTAACTTGCCGAGCGTCTGGATATAGTCGCCCTCATTGCCAAACATCCAACCGTTGAGCGTCTCCTCTGCTCCACGCAGAGACCATTCGATCGCACGGGGATATTCGGTGGGGAAGTAGAAATACACCGAGCTGTCTTCGGGTACGTCCTCGGGAAGGGTGAAGAGATGGCGGATTCTGCCGCTGTCTCCATTGACAGAGCTGTAATAAATATAGGGACGTCGCACTTCCAGCTTATTTCCCTCTTCATCGGTAAGCGGATTTCCCTCTTCGTCGGTCTGCTCCTTTACCGTGGTGTTGATTTCCATATGCGTGCTGTCGGTATCGACGGTCACCGTATGCTCGATCGGCTTGAAGAGCTCGACCGTTTCTTCACTGCCGAGCAGTGCGGTCACGATCGCATTGAGCGCTTCAATGGGGCTGGTATAATTGGTTACGTTATGGGTGTACAGCTCGAAATCGCGAATGGAACTGTTCGTCGCATATGCGATCGAGAGCGCATATTGATTGAGGTAGGCATGGAGCGTGTTTTCGGGATCTTCTTTAAAGGATTCATAGAAGCCGGGCACGCTGTCATCTTCGTCGTAGATGATATATTTCAGTCCGAGAAGCGAATCGGCGACCGGGTTGCCGCCTTTATACTCAGACCAGTGCGAGACGGACGAATAGCCGAGATCGGCAAGCAGTTGGATGGCAGATGCATTGAGGGTAGAGGTCGAGTTGGAGATACCGCGTATATTCAGCGCCATATTGTCGCAAACGTTACGCTGAATGCTCTTTTCCATGCGGTAGAAGGAGGTGTCTGCCTGCTGAACCTGTCCGACGATCGGTCGGATGCGGTTCATATAATCCACGTAGCTGTCACGGGAAGAGATGACTACGTCGGCATCGAGCGACGTGATGCCCAGCATACCCGCTATCACCATTTCAACGCAAACCATCGCCGAGAGCACGATCGCACCGACCTGCTTCCATTGCTTGGACAGGTATGCCGCAAGTGAGCCGAGATGTCCGACGACAAAGAGGATAGACAGCCAGATACACAGGAAGGTATCGACAAACTCCAGTCTCTGTGCCTGAACGACGACGATCAATCCCACAAGCCCCGCTCCGATGGTTGCAAGCTGTGTTTTGGAGATCGTCTCGATCTCCTCGGCACCTCTGCAGGCAAAGACCACCAGCAGGAAGATGAACATAAAGCTATAGCGATAGTTCAGCCAGTTGGGGCGCTGGAAGCAATGCCAGATCAGGTCGGAAATGCTGTTTTCCATGCAAAGGATCATAAAGGAGAGCATCAGCGCCGCACCGATCTTCTCACGCAGTCTGATCTTTTTGGCGAGGAAGAAAACCGGAACGATGATCAGCGTAAGCACACCGCAATACACGAAGGGCAGACCTTCGGGACGGACGGTGTCATAGCCGCCGGGGAGCATTTTTGCAAAAAACTCGATGAGGTCAAACTGGGAGGTCATTTCCCACGAGGGATCGGAAAAGGTCGTCTTACCGAAGGTCAGACCGTAATAGGTGGGGAGCAGGATCATCGCCGAAATTGCCAGCGACACCGCTGCCGACACGCCGATCCTAATCAGTGACTTCAAAAAGTGCAGCTTTTCGCCATAGTAATTATTGCCGTGATCTGCGCTCGTAATGCCGTAATAATAAAAGAAATAGAACAACACGAAAATGCAGACCATGTAGCCGATGTAGAAGGTAGACATCACGGTCAGCGTGAGCGTGACCACAAAAAGGGTGCATTTATGCTTCTTGATCAGCTGTTCTACCCCGTAGATCACCAGCGGGAAGAGCATGAAAGCATCCATCCACATGGTATTGTGCGCATAGGCAATGGTGTAGCCCGATAGCGCATACATGGTCGAAAAGAGGATGACCCACAATTCCTTCACGGCAGGACGCGTCTTTTTCAGATAGAAGGACATAGTCGCACCGCTGATGCCGCACTTGAGCAGGATGATCAGCAGCAGTGCTTCGGTGATATGCTCGGACGAGAAGAAGAAAACCAGATAAGAAAGCGGGCTTGCGAGATAATAGGCATACAAGCCGATGAATTCGCCGCCCAACGTGCGCGACCATGAATAGATCAGACTGGCATCTCCGTGCAGAGCATTGCGCAGTCCCTCAAAGAAATAGACGTACTGACCGTTGAGGTCAAGTACCAGTACCGAATTGTTGCCGAAGGGATAGCATCCCATGAAAATGTACATCGCCCAGTAGAGGATCAGCGGCACCAAAAATGCGCAGATGACATAGCTGTACTCTCTCAGCAAATTCAGAATCCGCCCGCAAAGGGTCTCATCGCCCGCATCGGGCATCTTGGGGAGTTTATTTTTCGCCTTTATGAATTTCATAAACAGTCCTTTCGTTTTGCAAAAATGCCGTGCAAGCCTCAGACGGGTTGACCGTTGACCGCTCGGATATTTTTTTCGAGCTTCACACGTTCGACGGTCACGTCCCGTCCGCATCCTGTGCATTTGATCCGCACTTCCGATCCCACCCGCACGACTGCAAACTCGAAATTTCCGCAGGGATGGGCTTTTTTCATTCGCAGGGTGTCCCCTGTCTCAAATCGCACGATCTTCATCTGATCACCCGATCAGTGCACTGCCGTAGCTTGAGAGCAGGTCGGCAAGCGTCTCTTTGTCGAGTTCGACCGTGATCTGACCGCTGCTCACGGGCGCAAGATCGCCCGGGCTGAAGCAAAACACCAGTAAATCTCTTGTCATATACCATCTGCTGCTTACAAGATCGGTGATCAGTGCCTTTTGTCCCTCATACAGACCGTCGATGCCCAATGCCTCGACCGCTTCCTTGACCTTGGTGACGAGCGTATCGCTCGCCCCTTCGTTCAATAACGCCGACAGCAGGATCTCCGAACCGACCCGCAGGTCGATATTGCTGAAGCGTGCGTAGGAAACGGTGCGACCTTCCGAGGTGGTCTCATTGTAATAATAAGTGAGCCCAGCCGCATCCGCGGTGAAATAATTGAGTGAAAAGCGCACCTGAAGCGCAGGCGTTGCCAGCGTGTCCTTGCCTGCGGCACTGTCAGCCCTGTATTTTTCACCGAGGTATTCGACGTAATCGCGAATCTCGGTTTCACGCTCATCAAGCCGCGCGGTCAGCGTCGCCTGAAGGGTCTCGTTGCCTGTGATGCTCGCCACCGGCAATATAAGCGAAACCGACAACAGGGTTCGGTTGCCTTGCTTGATCTCATAGCGCTCACTTTTTTCACCGATACCGCCCATGGGGACCGTGACGGGGTCATCATCGACTGTCGGCAGAAGGGTTGTAGTGGTAACAGGCTCACCTGACGTCAGCTCGGTCAAGACGGACGTGGTGACAGTCGCATCCCGTTCGGGTGCACAGGCAGTCAGGAGCATTACCAGCAGTAATCCTGCACATATGATCTGATGGATCTTCATATCCGGATACACTCTCCAAATTGGGGTAAATACAGTCAGACGGCAGAACGATCGCCCATTCTGCCCCGACGTTTTTTGCCGTAAAACGAACGAGGATGCAACGTTCGGAGGGCAAATACACCTCAGGACATAGCATAGTCTGCTCATTCGCTTCATGTTCTTTTCATTATACCATAGCAGAATGTGGAATTCAAGAATATATCATGAATTTTTTTCAAAATAAAGAGAATATTGCGTAAAAACGGAAGAATTATCCTAATTCAGAGCCCTTCTCTTCCCTGCGCAAGTACCGACGCGCGGTAACGGCGCCTCTGCCACTCGGCATAGGGCGGCAGTGCCTCGCGTCCGATCGGCAGGCTGTCCTCCATCCAATAAACCGATGCGGGCAGCGCCTCGGGCAGCGGTGAATAGCGGAGCGCCACCTCCCGCTCGCTTCCGTCTGCGGCATCGAGATAGATGTGCACACTGCGCCCGTCGGCATTGCTGTCGACGATCAGCGTTCGGCAGAGCCTTCCCTTGCAGAGGACTGCTTCACCAAGCGTCGCCCCCTTCATCTGCGCTAACTTTTTCATTTTCGCCTCTGAAAGAAGCGTGTTGGCATCGACGCTCATCTCATCTTTGAGAGAATCACTGCCTGCCTCGATCCCGCTCACCTCGAAATGGCAGACCCGACCGCTCCAAAGCGTACAAGCGGCAATGATCGGACGGTCGAGGTTTTTGACAGCGCCGAAATGGGGCACCTGCACGGTAGGAACCAGCTTTGCCCATAAAATGCCCTCGTTTTCATAGAGATCGATGACCTCGGCTTTCGCGAATCCCTCCGCTCCCGCAAACTCAGTCAGACGGCGAATGCCCTCGCTGTGCCCGATGCTTCCCTCCTTGGACGGCAGCTGCAGATCGAGATAGACGAGCTGTCCGCTGATGAGCAGATCGATCTCGGCATTGGCGCATTTGTAGCGGACGATGCCCGCCATTCCCGAATCGACCTTTTTCAGCAGCCCGCTGCCGATATTCAAGTGCTTTGCCGCGGTCGACTTCAGTTGGTCCTCCCCGAGCGAAAACTCGGTTTGCAGTTCGGGCGGCTTCAGCTCATCGGGCAGTTCCTCCCACAGCGGTCCTTCAAGCGCTTCGGGCGCCTCCTTCAGCCTTGCCAGAATGTCGGCGTAGCTGCTCAGCACTGCGACGTCGGGGACGACCGCCTGCTCGCCGATCGTGCGTGCAATCTCCTGTTCCGCAAACGCCGAAAGGCGTGTCCAGAAGATTCCCCATGCCGATGCGGGATCACGCTGCTGGGTAAGCAGTGCCGCGCCCGCACAGCCTTCGGCAAACTGCTGCATTTTTGCCGCGTATACGGCAGGGCTTTCGCTATGAGCCGCCATGCGCAGTGCCGCCTGAGCCGCCTCGATCGAACCGATCAGCTGTTCCCTGTCGAGCTTGCTCGCCGCTTCCGACTTTTCGAGCAGTTCCCTGCGCTGATTCTTCATCAGCACGAAGAGCGCGATGATCGACACGATGAGCAGGGCTATGATGAACCAATAGATCAGATGCAGTTTTATATTTCTTTTTTTCATAAAATTCTCCCGTCAGACCAATAATGATTTGACAAATGCAAATTCATCTGTTATAATTATGGGTAGGATCGAGCGCGATAACCGCTGTAATATCTGACGGAGGAAACAGTAGATGGCAGAATGCGATCAGCTATGGCAGGAAATATATGGAAACGAACGGCTGAAAGCACGACTGTCGTCTGAGCTTGCCTTGGGCAAGTTGGCGCACGCCTATCTCGTGGAAGGTGCACCCGGCAGCGGCCGTTTTCTTCTTTCGCGCACGCTCTGCGCCCTCGTGGCGGGCAATCTCCGCGATGCAGAGCGCATTCGGGAGGGACTTTGCCCCGACATCCATATCGTCGAACCGCCCTCCAGTCGGCGCACCATCGGCATCGATCAGGTGCGTGCCCTTCGCAGCGCCGCATCGGTCAAGCCGAGCGAACTCGAATTTCAGGCGTTTATTATCAAAAATGCGCATCTGATGACCGTTCAAGCCCAAAATGCACTGCTCAAGCTGCTCGAAGAGCCGCCCGGACAGATTCTCTTTCTGCTCCTCTGCGACAATGCCTCTTCCCTGCTCGCAACCGTACGCTCGCGTGCGCCCGTCCTGCGAATGCAGTCATTTTCGGCAGATGAATTGAAGGTATGTCTGACCGAAGGCAGATTTGCGCTTCCCGAAGCAAAGCTGCTCGCCGCCCGCGACCGAGATGCACTCGACGCACTCCTGCGCGGCTGTGTGACCATCGGCAGTGCCAAGGCACTGCTGACCGCAGAAGCGAGCACTGCCGACGATCCCGCACGCGCCGCGCTTGCCTTCTGGCAAGCTGTCGCAAACAAGAATACAGCCGATATTACGCTTGCCGCCATCAAAGCGCCTGCCGACCGCGAAGGCATGAGCCTCTTTCTCAAGAGTGCACGCACGGCACTCTTGAGA
>CAYRQA010000036.1:0-14653 GCA_964426285.1 uncultured Lachnospiraceae bacterium
GCCAAGGAGTTGGGGGAGGGTGTGGGAGGGGGAAGAAACTTCGGCGTTTGAGAAGGTTCTTCCCCCTCCCACACGGAACGTGCAGCGTTCCGTCTCGCACCGAACTAACAATTCCCGCCAAACAAACCCAAAACACACAAAACAAAGGAGAACCTACCCATGCTCAAAACCATTTTCTTCGACCTCGACGGCACACTCTGCCCAATGGATCAGGAACAGTTCATCAAAAATTACATGAAGCGCATCTGCCGCAAAGCCGCCGAATATGGCTACGATCCGCAGGCATTCTACGACGCCCTTTGGAAGGGCACGGGCGCGATGATGAAAAACGACGGCAGCCGCACCAACCGCGAGGTCTTCTGGGCAGTTGCCGAAAAGATGCTCGGCGAAGGACTGCGCGAAAAGCTCGAAGCCCCCTTCGAGGACTTTTACCGCAACGAATTTGACGCCGTGAAGGAAGTGCTCGGCGAGCCCATCCCCTCGGCAGAGCTGGTGAAGAAGCTGAAAGCCAAGGGCTACCGTGTCGTGCTCGCCACCAGCCCCGTCTTTCCCGAGGTCGCCGTCCGCACACGCCTTAGCTGGATCGGACTTGCCCCCGAGGATTTTGACTACGTCACCACCTACGAAAACTGCACCTTCTGCAAGCCGAGCCTCGACTACTATCGCGAGATCCTCGCAAACGTCGGTGCATCTGCGGAGGAGTGCATGATGGTCGGCAATAACCTCGCGGAGGATATGGTCGCAGAAAAATTGAATTTTTCTGTATATTTGATCACCGATTATCTTGAAAATCCCGCCGAATCGTGCTATAATACACTCAGTCACGGCTCGTTCCGTGCATTTTGTGAGTTTGCCGCAAGCCTTCCTTCGGTCTGCGGCTGATAAAGGAAGTGTTATCATTGTTAACGCTCGATAAGATCTACCACGCCTCCTTCGTGCTGAAGGACGTCGTGCGTCACACCGAGCTCGTCCCCTCGGTGCTCATGGGCGACGAATGTCAGCTCTATCTCAAGCCCGAAAACCTGCAAATGACAGGCTCGTTCAAGGTTCGCGGCGCCGCTTACATGATCTCTCAGCTCTCCGAGGAGGAGAAGGCGAGAGGGGTCATTGCCTGCTCGGCGGGCAACCACGCACAGGGCGTCGCACTGGCGGCGACCAAATACGGCATCAAGTCGCTCATCTGCCTGCCCGAGGGCGCACCCATCCTCAAGGTCGAGGCGACCAAAGCCTACGGTGCGGACATCTGCATGGTGCCCGGCGTTTATGACGATGCTTATAATAAGGCGATTGAATTAAAAGAAAAACACAACTACACCTTCGTGCACCCCTTCGATAACGAGGACGTCATCGCAGGGCAGGGCACGATCGCACTCGAGATCCTCGACGAGCTCAAGGACGCCGACGTGATCGTTGCGGCGATCGGCGGAGGCGGGCTCTGTTCGGGCATCGCATTCGCGGCAAAGGCGCTCCGACCCGACATCGAGGTTTACGGCGTGCAGGCGGCAGGTGCGGCGAGCATGGCGGTCTCGGTCGAGAAGGGTGAGATCACCCGTCTGCCGGCTGTCAAGACGGTCGCCGATGGCATCGCCGTCAAAGAGCCGGGCGTGAACACCTTCGAATACTGCTCGAAGCTGCTTGACGGCATCGTCACCGTCACCGAGGACGAGATCTCTTCGGCGATCCTCGCACTCATCGAGAAGCACAAGATGGTCGCTGAGGGTGCAGGTGCTGCGCCCGTGGCGGCGGTCATGTTCGGCAAGATCCCCGTCAAGGGCAAAAAGGTCGTCTGCGTGGTCTCGGGCGGCAACATCGACGTGACCATCCTCTCGAGAGTGATCACACGCGGTCTTCTGAAGTCGGGACGTTCCTGCAACCTTTGCATCGAGCTGTCGGACAAGCCCGGTCAGCTGGCATCGGTGTCGAAGATCATCTCCGAACATGGCGGAAACGTCGTGTCGGTGCACCATGAGCGTGCAAGCGACACCGAGGAGATCACGGGTTGCTATCTGCATATGCGCATGGAGACGAGAAATGCCGAGCACATTGAAGAGATCACCCAAGCGCTTGTGGATGCAGGATATAAAATCAGCTATAATAAAAAAGATTGGTAAAGAAATAATTGGCGCGTCCTCAAACGAAAGTGAACTTTTGACGGGAAACTCCCTCAGTCTCGCAGTGGCGCAACTACTGCGAGACTGCTCCCGCTGAGAGGCTACGCCTTCGCCTGCGGCGAAGACGACGAGAATGCTTCGCATTCTCTGAGCCTAAAGAGGTAGGCGACGAGTACTCGTCGCCCTTACGAAAAGTTCTTGGAAGTCCAGAAACCTTCTTTCAAGAAGGTTTCTGGTGGGGGGCAGGGGAGCAACCCCTGCCGGGGTTGGGCGCGCCCCCAATAAGGAGATAAATTATGGAAAAAGTATACACGAAAAATGCGCCCGATGCGATCGGACCCTACTCGCAGGCAATGAAGGTAGGCGGACTGGTCTTCACCTCGGGACAGATCGCGATCGATCCCGCGACAGGCAACGTAGAGGCCACAACGATCGAGGCGCAGACCGAGCAGATCTGCAAGAATCTCTGCGCAGTGCTCGAAGCAGCAGGTACTTCGATCGAAAAGGCAGTGAAAACCACCTGTTTCCTTGCCGATATGAACGATTTTGCCGCATTCAACGGCGTTTACGGCAAGTATTTCACAGGCAAGCCCGCACGCTCCTGCGTGGCGGTCAAGACCCTGCCCAAGAACGTACTCGCAGAGGTCGAGGTCATCGCTGAACTGTAAAAACAAGTGAGCCTTGCGCCCCAAACAGGGCACAAGGCTCTTTTGATTGGTGAAAAGATGAAAAAACACAGCAAAACGGTTCGCATGACGGTGCTTACGGCGCTTTTTGCGGCGCTGATCACGGTCGGCGCACTCCTCCCACCCATCCCGATCGGTGCAGTGCCCGTGACCCTGCAAACGCTGACCGTCTATATCACGGCGGGGATGCTCGGCGCCAAATGGGGGAGCGCCGCAGTCGCGATCTATATCGCACTCGGGGCGCTCGGTCTGCCCGTCTTCACGGGCGGACAGGGGGGCTTCGGTGTGCTCTTCGGCGCCACTGGGGGGTATATCATTGGATTTCTCGCTATTCCGCTTGCGGTGGGGCTCTTTGCGCACCTTTTCGGTCGGCGAGGATGGGCGCTCGCCCTCGGTATGGCGATCGGGACGCTCGCCTGCTATGCCTTCGGCACGGCATGGTTCACGCTCGTCTTCATACAAAGCGGCAGTGCGATCGGCTTTTGGGAGGCACTGTCGATCTGCTTGCTCCCCTTTCTACTGCCCGATGCGCTGAAAATGACGCTCGGCGCACTGCTTGTGAGCAGGCTTTGGCGGCAGATTCGGACGAACGGATAGCCGTTATCGGCAAAACGAATACCAAACTCGTAGGGCGGGGACTTGCTTCCGCCGTAACGAACGGTTCGGGGAGATGTGATTTGGTGGGGATTGCACGAGACGGGCGATTCGTGAATCGCCCCTATGAGTTCTGTCAAATGATCGGGGCAAACAAATAACCCTTTCTCACCCGCAAAGCCTGTTGCATCGCAACAGGCTTTTTAAAAAGTTCTTTGAAAGGGTTTAAGGGAAAACTTTCTTTCAAGAAAGTTTTCCCTTACGAAATAACTTATTCGCTTCTCAGTGCGATGACGGGGTCTTTCTTAGCTGCCATGCGGGAGGGGACGAGACCTGCGACGGTGGTGAGGATGACGCTGAGCACGACGAGGAAGATTGCGCCGCCCCAAGGCAGAACCGCGATATTGTGCACGTCGGTGAGGTGCTCGATGATGAGGTTGGCGGGGATGCAGAGGAGCAAGCTGAAGATGATACCGATGAGACCTGCCGCGAGACCGATGATCAGCGTTTCGGCGTTGAAGACGCGCGAGATATCCCGCTTGGATGCACCGATCGCACGGAGGATACCGATCTCCTTGGTACGTTCAAGCACCGAGATATAGGTGATGATGCCGATCATGATCGAGGATACGACCAGCGAGATTGATACGAAGGCGATGAGCGCATAGGAAACGAAGTTGACGATGGTCGAAACCGAGGACATCATCAGTCCGACGAGGTCGGTGTACTTCATTTCATCCATTTCATCGACGCTGTTGTTGTAGTCGGTGATGAATTCCTCGATCTTTTCCTTGGATTCGAAGTCCTTGGCATAGAAGTTGATCGAAGCGGGCTTGGCTTTCTCGGCATCGCCGAGCAGGGTTAGGTTGGAATCAAGGGTGGCGTCGGTCTGAGGCGCCAACTCGTAGAGGGTGTCCTGAAGGGTGTTGAACTGCTCGTCGTCCATCATCTGCAGGAGCTGGACGAAGTTTGCTTCGTTGACCGACATCTCGAGCAGCTGCTCGTTCATATAGGTGTAGATGTCTGCCATTGCCTCTTCACCGCAGAGGGTCTGCAAGCCCTTGATCGCCATGGGATTCTCCTCGGTGGCGGGCATACCTGCGATCGCAAGCATGATCTGCTCGGTCGACATAGCAGGCAGCAGCGTGATCAGGTTGTCGGGCGTGACGGTGACACCGGGCATCATGGCGCTGAGCGTGCCGCAGAGCATTTGCAGGTCGACCGCATTGTTGGGATTTTGCTTTGCGATCTCGAGCATATTGGTGATCAGCTGAGCGCGCTGGGTTTGATCCATGATGGCGGCAAAGCCGACGAAGGTTTCGGCGTTGACAGGGGGTGCTTCGGTGAAGGTGGCGTGCACCTGCTCAGTCATGAAGGCATAGAGGGTCTCCATGGTCGCGTCGTCGATGGTGTCGATGAGCTTGCCGATCGTTTCCTTGGTGTAGGTGGTGCGCTCGAACTTGAGACCGGTCAGGACGTTGTAGTCGGGGGTTGCCTTCTGCTGCGCGATGATCTCACTCTCGGCGTTCATTTCGAGGATGAGATCGGTCAGCCCCTTGGTGTAGCCGATCGCGCCTGAGATCGAGGTGGCGGTTGCGTCCTCCTGCGGACGGATGATGCCCGAGATCTTGAGCTCGATGCCGTTCTCGGTGACGAATTTGGTCTGATCGTAGCCGAGCAGATCGGAACGCACGTCGCGCCAGACGGGATATTCCTTACCGTCGACCGTGTAGGTCGAGCCGTTCTTTTCGTAAAAGTCGGAGGTGTTGAGCAGGCGGAAGGTCATGCCGAGGAAGTCGTCGAAGGTGAAGGGATCGATCGGCGTGGTGTCGTACTCGCCGCCGCTCATGAGATTGGACATGATGTCCTCGAGCTCGCTCTGGTCGAGGATGCCCAGCATATAGAGGGTCATTTTGCTGATGCGGTTGTTCTCGCTGATGACCAGCACCACCTCGTTGGCGCTCCGGGGCCAGTTTCCCGCGACCACTTCATACTGCTGGTCGAGGAGTGCCTGATTGTTGATCATCTCGGAGAGGATGCTCATGCCGCCCATACCCGACATTGGGGCGTCTGCCTCCATCATTTCGCCCATGCCGGCAAATGCGCCGCCCATGCTCTCGAAAATAGTGGTGGGGCTGACCTGCGTCTTGCCGTCTGCGGAGAAGACCTGCAGATCGAAGTCATAGGTGTACTGAATATCGCTGATATATTTTTCGAGATCGGCGTAGTTGGCGTCGATATGCGCCTTGAACTTTTCGAGATTGTTGCTGACCGTGGCGGACATCGCCGACATCATGGTGCCCATCGAATCGTCCACGTAGATCTTGTTAGGATCGGTCTGGCTCTCCAAGGTCTCCTGAACCTCGGTCATCGCGCCGAGCATGGCAGAATAGTCGTAGGTGTCCTTGGTGATCGACAGCGGGTAGGTCGAGAGGGTGTCCTCCTGGATTTGCGCGATATAGAGATTGATGCCGTTCGAGAGGGCGAGGATGAGCGCAATGCCGATGATACCGATCGAGCCTGCGAAGGAGGTGAGGAAGGTGCGCCCCTTCTTGGTCATCAGGTTGTTGAGCGAGAGCGAGAGCGCCGTGCCCATCGACATCGACTTGTTCTTGACGCGCTTTGCCTTCGCTTTTTTGCCCTTGGGGGCAGTTTCGACCGCCTCGACAGCGGTTTGTGCGTCCTCGGCGGCGTTGTAGGGGGCAGAATCGCTGACGATCAGACCGTCCTGCAGGCGAACGATGCGCGAGGAGTAGAGCTCGGCAAGCTCGGGGTTGTGGGTGACCATGATGATCAGCTTGTCTTTGGAGATCTCCTTGAGGATATCCATGATCTGCACCGAGGTGGCAGAATCAAGTGCGCCCGTCGGCTCGTCTGCAAGCAGGATATCGGGGTCATTGACGAGCGCTCTTGCGATCGCCACACGCTGCATCTGACCGCCCGACATCTGGTTGGGCTTCTTATGAAGCTGATCGGCAAGTCCGACCTTGGTGAGTGCTTCGGTGGCACGGCGGCGGCGTTCAGCCTTGGAGACGCCCGAGAGGGTGAGTGCCAGCTCGACGTTGGCGAGCACCGATTGGTGGGGGATGAGGTTGTAGGACTGGAAGACGAAGCCGACCGAGTGATTGCGGTAGGCATCCCAGTCTGCGTCTTTGAACTCCTTGGTCGATTTGCCGCGGATGATGAGGTCGCCCGTGGTGTATTGATCGAGACCGCCGACGATGTTGAGCAGGGTTGTTTTACCGCAGCCTGAATGACCGAGGATCGACACGAACTCGTGATCGCGGAAGTCGATCGAGACACCCTTGAGGGCGGCTACCGTAGTATCGCCCGTGACGTATTCCTTTACAATATTCTTTAAGCTTAGCATTTTATTCGCTCCTGTTATTATTATGTAACTTAGTATAACGCCCGTTTGTGAACTGATAATAAACAATCGAGTAAACCGATGTGGAATTTTCCAAAGGATTTTTCCGAATACTTGACCTTTTTGACGGAAAATGATAAAATAGAAGAAAAAGCCCCCTCAGAGGGGTGATGGCATTAGCTTCCGCAGGGGAGGGGCACCCCTCCTGCACGAACGGTTCGGGTGATGTGATTGGACGGGAATCCCACCAAACGGGTCGTCGAGGGCGCTGACCCCTACAAGGTGCAGTGGGAATCCACGCCCTTATGAGGTAGGGCGAAGTTTTTTCCTACACCCGTCAGGAAGCTTGCACCCATTCCAATAATCAACGAAAAGAGGCACACCCTATGAAATACAAGCTCATCCTGTTTGATCTCGACGGCACCATCCTCGACACGCTGGGCGACCTTTGCGACAGCGTGAATTTTGCGCTTGCGAGCGCAGGATTTCCCGCGCGAACGCTCGACGAGGTGCGGCGATTCGTCGGCAACGGCATTCTGAAGCTGGTTGAGCGCGCCCTCCCCGACGGGAGCGACTTGACAGCAATCGAGCGGGTCTACGAGACCTTCAAGGTATACTACAAGGATCACTGCGCCCTCAAGACTGCGCCCTACGCGGGCATTCCCGAGCTGCTCGCATCGCTGGGAGCATCGGGCGTGAAGCTCGCGGTTGTCTCGAACAAGGCGGATTTCGCCGTGCAGTCGCTCTGCCAGCGCTATTTTGAGGGCATTTTCGACTATGCGGTCGGTGAGCGGGCGGGCATTCGCCGCAAGCCTGCACCCGATTCGGTCAACGAGGTGCTCGATCATTTCGGGATCGGATGCGCAGAAGCGCTCTACGTTGGTGATTCGGAGGTCGACGTCGAAACGGCGAAAAACGCGGGCATCGACTGCATTGCGGTCGACTGGGGCTTCCGCGATGCGGCGCTTCTGCGGGCGAGCGGTGCTCGGCGCATTGCCTCCGATGCAGGGCAGCTCGAGCGCATGATCTGCACATAAAAATCGACCCGAACAACGTTCGGGTCGATTGTTTGTATATGCCGACGAGGTCAGCACTTCGATTCTTCGATGAGCAGCAGCTTTGCGCTCGGGGTGAGCGGATGATCGGAGGTTTCGACGTAGATCTCGAAATGGTTGCACGAATAAGCGTGGATGCGCTTTTCGTCGAGATCGTAGACCGAGAAGGGTCTGGGTGAGCCGCCGAAATCACGGTCGGGCAGGATATTGACGGGCGCATCGCCGTGGCAACGGTTGACCACACACATCAGATGACGGTTGCCGCCGAGCGCTCTGCTATAGAGCACATGCCACGGGTCGTAGTAGTGCGCGACCTTGCCCATGGGTGCGCTTGACGATGCATAGCCGATGATCTCCTCATCGAGCAGCAGCTCGATGGTGTCCTCTGAGAGCTCGGATGGCTTTGTGCCGAGCACCAGCGGCGTGCCGAGGATGACGTAGTTAAAGTAGATCGCCTGATTTTTGTAGTAATTGAAGTGGAGCGGCATGGCAAGACACTCGTAGCGCTTGTCGCCGACGATGCCCGCACGGATGACCGCATCGGAGTGTGCGAGCTCGATGTCCTTGTCGTAGCAGGAGTCGAGGAAGTGGCGGGTGATGGTGAAATAATCGACCACGCGGTTTGCGGTCGGTGCATAGTAGAGCAGATCGGCAAATTCGATGACTGCTTCTGCGTTCTCGGCAGTGACCTCGACCTGCACCTTCGCTCTGCCGCAGGCGGCTTTGACCTTCTCGGCGGCGGCTTTGAGGGTGGCAAAGTCGTCAGTGCCCTTCAGCCGCACGACGCGCAGGGAAGGGATGCGTTTCAGCGCCTCTGCCTTCTCATCATCGACCTCGGTCGCATCGAGGGTGATGCCTGCCTCGAAGCAGGATTTGACCAGCTCTCTCAGTACGGGGAGCTTTTCCTCGTAGTCCGAGCCGAGCAGGATGGTTTTGTAGCCGACGTCGAAGAGCCCTGTGCGGACCAGTTCTGCGGCTTCGTAAGCGATTGTCTCGGCATCCCATGCGGATGCGTCAACGCCCATGTAAAAATAGCGGTTCATAGATATATCTCCTTTAATTATATATTTTTTACTCAAATATCCAGCGCACGGGGCGGTTGATGGCACAGAAGGGATGATTTGCTTCGAGCACTGCCCAGACCTCGACCTCGTCGCCTGCTTTCAGCCCCTCGCATTCGAGATCGAGTGGCGCTTTGGTGAAGTTTTCGCGCTCAACGAAGAAGCGCTTGCCCCCCGAGTAGAGGTAGACACGTCCGCGGCCCTCGAAGATCTCGAAGTGAACGGTGGCTTTGGTGAAATCGTGCGAGGTTTTCGGCACCTTCGTGCGGATGAAGTGGATGAGCCGTGCGCTTTCGACGCAGCCGTCACCGGGACGCTTGTTTCGGGTGAAGCGAAGCCCCGTGAAGTTCTCATCGTTGCCTCGACCAGGGTTGTGACGGGTCCAGAAATTGAAGTTCGGGGAGAGGTGCATACGGTCGATGTCGGGCCGGGGCTGATCGATGAGCGTCCTCGAATAGAGCCATTCGTCGAGGAAGCGGCACTCTTCGGCAGGCACTTCGGGGATGGGCGAAGCGATCTCCTTTTCGACAGTGATCCGAGCGGTCTCGAAGCCCTCGATCTTCGCTTCGACGATGATCGGTTGGGCATCTGCGCTCGCTTCGACGAAGACCTGCGCCTTGTTCTTGCAGAGCTTGATCTCGGGGATTTTCCAGCTTGCGTGATCGCCTCGGTTGGGTGAGCCGACCGCGAGGAATCTGCCGCCCTGCTTCACTTCGAATTGCACGAGCAGATCGGCACTGTTCGGGAGGATAACGCCCTTTTCGTCGATGAGCGATACCGAGATGATCGCCACGTCTCTGCCGTTTGCGCGGATTTTATGCAGAATATCGGGGTTTTCAAGCCCAAGGGACGCTTTTACAGCATCGACTGCCGTCACCAGCCTGTCTTCGAGTAGCTTGCCATCCTCAGTCAGACCGACCGCTCTCAGTTCGCCCGCTTCGTATGCGACCTCGTAGGTCGCCGATGCGGTCGTTTCGTCGACTTCACGCTTGCCGAGCGACCGTCCGTTCAGGAAGAGCTCGACCTGCTTGGTGTTGGCGTAGATCTTCACGGGGATCGGTTCGCCCTCGTTGCCGTGATGCGTCCAGTGACCTGCGATTTTCAGTGAATCGACAGTCGTCCAGAGCGCTCTTTCGCGGTAGAAATTGTCGAGCGGATCGCAGAGGAGATTGAAGGTCGAGCGTTCGTCGTTGCCGCTGAAAAGGTTGGGGTAAGCGGTTTCCCCGCGGTAGGGAAGTCCGCCGAAGCCGAGCGCACCGAAGATATAGGGTCTGGTGCGGCAATAGGCACGGATCTGATCGGTCAGCCCTTCCTCGGAGAAGAAGATCGGCTTGTTCGGGTTATTGGTACGCACCGCATCGAGCGGTCTTTCGTCGTAGACGTGGTTGATGCCGATCAGGTCGACGTCGTCCATCATGCCGGGGATGGCGGTCGCCACGTTGTCTGCACCCGTCGCAGGTCTGGTGGGGTCGAGACGGCGGGTGAGGGAAGCAAGGGTGGTGAATATGTTGGTCCCCTGATACTGATCCCTGTAAAACTCCTCGTTAAAGAGGCTCCACATGATGATTGACGGATGGTTGCGGTCTCGTTTCACCATACGCACGACCTCGTCCTGCACCTCCTCGGAGGAGGAGAACCAACGGTTTTCGTCCATGCAGAAGAGCCCCAGTCGGTCGCAGGCATCGTAGAGGGCAGGTGCGAAGGGATTGTGCGCAGTGCGGAAGGTGTTGAAGCCCGCCGATTTGAGCCGCGCCATGCGGAATTCGCTGAGCGTGTCGGGCATACCGATGCCGAAGCCTGTCGAGTCCTGGTGGCTGCCGTAGCCGACGAGGAAATATTTTTGGTCGTTGCAGAAGAATCCGTCGCTTGCGGTGTAGCGGATCGTGCGGTAGCCGAAAGGCGTTTCGTAGGTATCGGTGACCTCGCCGTCTACGCTGACGGTGGTGTGAAGGGTGTAGAGCACGGGTGTTTCGATGCTCCATCGGGCGACGTTTTGCACTTCCAAGGACTGCTTGAAGGTGAATTTGTCACGGGCGGCGACTTTCTCGGTCGTTTTGACAGTGCCGACCAGCGTTCGGTTTGCGTCGACGATCTCGGATCTGACGGTGATCTCCTTGTCCTCACTAAATCGGTTCACGATCTCGGTGTCGATGAGGGTGTTGAAATCGTCGCCCTTGAGTTCCTCCGAGCGAACGAAAGTGCCCCAGAGATCGACGTAGGCGAGCCCCGATTTGACCAGCCAGACGTGACGGTAGATGCCGCCGCCCTCGTAGTACCACCCCTCGAACTCGCTCTGATCGAGGTAGAGAGCCACGACGTTCGGGTCTTCGCCGTAGCGGGCGATGTCGGTGATGTCCACGTCAAAGCCCACCCCTGCGGTGAAATTGCGGAACATCGGCTGACCGTTGATGTGCACGATGCAGGAAGTGGCAACGCCCTCGAAGTGCAGGGCAATGCGCTTGCCTCGGTCGCACTCGTCGAGCAGGAAGGTGCGGCGGTACCATGCGTTCGGGCGTGGGAGCGAGCCCTGCGAATAGGGCTCTTCCTGTGTGGGTGTCCCCTCTACCACATAATCGTGGGGCAGATCGACCACCCGCCAGGTCGAATCGTCGTAGTCGCGCCGTCCTGCCCCCTTGGAGGATGCCGCTTTGGTGACCGTATAGAGCGCATCGTGCCCCATGTATTTCTTGTAGGGGACGTCGCCGAGGTGAAAGCGCCATGCGCGGTCGAGCGAAAGGATCTGTCTGTTCATCGTATATTACCTCCGTGTTGTTTGAGCACTGTGGTGAATATTGCTAAAGCAAACTGCCATGCAAGTACATATTATCACAAAAACGCCAAAAATGCAAGGACGTATGAAATTTTTTTACAAGGATCGTCTGTGCAATGAGCTTTTCTGCGATGTTTTCGATTTTTGCCGATCGAATCGGAATTTTTCCTCCGATTCGATTGACAAACGGGTACGTGTGTGTTATCATGAACGTAGAAATACGATAGAACGCAGGAGGTAATCAAAATGTTCAAAAGACTGATGGCGATTATGCTCGCACCGATGCTGCTGGTCGGAATGGCTCCGATCGCGGCGTCTGCTGCAGAGAAAGCAACCGACGGTGTGCTGCATGACGGGGAGGCACTGAAAATTTACAACGTCCCCGCTTGCTACGATGAATACACCGGTCTGTCCCTGAAGATCAACGGGGTCACTGCGCCGATCACGAAGTATCCTTCGAGCGGTGCCAGTTACAATTACGTCAACTTCTCCTTCAGCGGAAAGGCGACCTTTGAGATCACCGCCCCGACAGACATCAATCACTACAGTGTCAGCCCGCTTGCCTTTGGTGTAGAGGCTTCGCTGAGCGCCGACAAGCGCACCCTCACTTTTTCGATCGATGAGCCTCGCTATCTGATCGTTGAGATCAACCGCAATCCCCGTCTGGTCATCGGCGCAGATGCGCTCGAGACAGACCTGCCTGACGTGACCGACGACAACGTCTTCCTGCTGACCGATTACCTGACCGAAGCAAACGGCGGTTTGGGGGCAACGGCGGATGCACCGACGGGCGGGCTTCAAGCGGCGATCGATGCTGCGCATACTTTCGGCAGCTCGCAAAAGCCGGGCATCGTCTACGTGCCCGCAGGTGTCTACTACGTGCCCAACGTCCTGCTGCGCAGCAACGTTCATCTTTACGTAGCACCCGCCGCAGTCATCCGCGGCACTGCCAACTGGAGCGATTACAAGAATCAATGGCGCAAAAACAGCATTGGGCAGGACGGCACGATGTTCATCAGCAACGAGCCCGATGCCGATAACGTCAAGATCTACGGTCGCGGCACGCTCGACGGCAACGGTCATCTCATGCGTCAGCGCGGACATCTCAACAGCACCTTCTCCACTCAGAATATCAGCAATCTGACCATTGACGGCGTGACCTTTACCGATGCGGGTCTGTGGATGGTCATGATCAACCGCGCCAATGACGTCAGCATTACCAATACAAAGTTCTACAATGACCGCTCGGACACCGAAAACGACGGACTTGATATCAACGAATCGCAAAACGTCGTCGTTCGTCATTGCATCAGCATTTCCGAGGACGACACCTATTCCACCAAGACATGGGAATACGATACCGACCTCTGCGTAAACTGGGAGGGTGAGTCCGAGGAACTGCGCAACGTCCTGTTCGAGGATTGCGTGGGCTGGTCGAAGTGCTGTACCTTCAAGGTCGGCTCGGGTGCATGGCAGCCGCAGAGCGACATCACCTTCCGCGATTGCTATTCCTACCGCAGCATGGCGGCGCTCAAGATCGAGGTGCTCTATGCGCAGAGAGGACGTCACACGCCCATCGAGAACGTGACCTTTGAAAACATCGACATCGAAGGCTACGAGCCTCACGATACCGATAACCACAACACCCGTTGGCTGGAATTCGAGATCGGCAACCAGTGCGATACCACGCCCGTCAACAACACGGTGGTCAAGAACGTCACGATCCGCGATTTGGGCGATCAGTGGATCAATACCGCTTCGATGCTGAAGGGTATGAATGCCACCTCTTCCTTCAACGGGGTGACCTTTGAGAATATCAGCATCCCCGACGGCAACGGCGGCTTTAAGTATGCAACGTCGCTCGAGGAGATGAACATCAATACCGCCAACGCCTTCTACTATACGCCGAATTACGTGAATGACGTTGTGATCCTGCCGCTGTCGGAGGGGGGAGATGCGCCCGCTGACGAAGGAAGCGAACGTCCGATTCTGATCGACGATCCCCTCAGCCAGGAGACGGTCCAAAACAACCCCGTACATTCCGAGAAAACCGATAATATCGTGTGGGACGCATTTGCAGGCACCGACGGCGGTGTCAAGCGTCTTGATAATGCAGAAGAGGCGTACGTCATCTGGGAAGTGGACGAAAACGCAAAGCGCATCGAGTACCTGCTCAACTACAACATTCTTCGCATCGGCGACACCGCCCCTGAGCTGTTGGTCTACGCATCTGCCGACAAGGAGAATTGGACCGCACAGACAATGGAAGTGGTGGGTGAGGCGACCAACGTATCATCCAACAACGATAATCAGTGGAATTCCAAGACCTACCTCGGCGTCGAGGATCTGCCCGAAGGCGCTAAGTACGTCAAGCTCGCCTTCCCCGTGATCACCGGTGCCGATATCCGTGAATGGGCGCTCATCCTCGAACAGGTGACCGTCTACGGTGCCGCGCAGGAAGATTCGGGCATAACGACGCCCGATCCCACACCCGATCCCACGCCCGATCCGACGCCCGACAACGGCGACGATCAGTCTGCGCCCGTAACCAACGCACCGTCGGTCTCCGCTCCCGATCCCGAGAATGGTGCACCGATCGGTGCGATTATCGCGAGCATCGCGGCAGTACTTGCCGTAGTAGCTGTTGCGGTCGTGCTGGTCTTCAAAAAGCGCAGAAAATAAGCACTGCGCTTTCCGATTCGCCGAAATTACGAAGCAGTAGCTTCGGTAAAACAATCCCCCCGCCAAAATCCGTGCGATTTTGGCGGGGGATTGTGGCTTGTGCTGACCGATTTGGATTTCTACAGGGTTGAGCTTATGAAAATACTTAGTATCAAATCAGTCGATTCAGTTAGCGAGACGCGCTTGTCTGTTACGCTCATCCACCAGCGAAATGAGCTTGGATGCGCAGGCAAGGGTGGAGGGGGGAGAATACCGCATTTTCGAGTTCGGAGATCAACTCCATCTTCTGCCAGGTGGGACAATTAAGTTTTTCTAAATATGTCGTAA
>CAYRQA010000037.1:0-14574 GCA_964426285.1 uncultured Lachnospiraceae bacterium
GGTGTGGCGCAGTTGGTAGCGCGCGAAGTTTGGGACTTCGATGCCGCAGGTTCGAGCCCTGTCACTCCGACCAAAAAATGACCGTTTTTAAGGCTTAACCCCCTTGAAAACGGTCATTTTTTCGGTATTATGCACAATTTCTGATTTCACAGAAATTTTTGACCACAATTTGACCAGTACAAAACTGGTCAAATCTGATGCACCTCGCTCTATGTATTCGCTTCTCTTTCCCTGCTTCAACCTGAGCAGGAGTATTTCGCGTGATTTTTCACAGGTTCAAGTAAAAATATCGAAAAAACTTTCTATTCGTATAACTGAAAACACCGAAAGTGGTTTTCCTCACTTTCGGTGTTTTCTTACTTTGTTGCATGAAGGCGTACAATATCCTTCATGATATGTAGAATAAAATCAAACCACAGGATGATCCCGATCTTTTTGGGATATCTATGTTCTCTCACATAGAGCATAGCTTTGATTATTAGTTCGGGGCTTTCGTTTGGGTATAAGCTTTGAACGTATGCCACGTCCATTCCTGATGTATCGTATTTCATCTTTTCCTCCAAGTGAAAACTGCGCCGAGATCAAATGTCTCGGCGCTCAGATCACTGACAAAGGGTTCAGGACGATAGTTCTGAGCCCTTTGTTCTTTACAAAGGATCAAAAAAGTAGTATAATAGTAGTATAAAAGGGACAAAAAGAAACCCGGAGGGACAGCAATGTTTACGGAAAGAAGCGTGAAGCAGGTCAGGCTTGAGATAGTAGTAATGGAAGAGCTCGTGCCGCAGGATCACCTGTTGAGAAAGATCGATGCGAGCATAGATTTCAGCTTTATCAACAGGATCTGCAAGCCGTATTACTGCGAGAATAACGGACGCCCTGCTATCGAACCGGAGGTTCTTTTCCGCATGCTGTTCATAGGATATTTGTACGGTATCCGCAGCGAAACAAGGCTGCTGAAGGAGATCGAGGTGAACGTAGCCTACCGGTGGTTCATCGGATACGACCTGACCGAAAAGCTGCCCGATGTAAGCGTGATCTGGCAGAACAGACTCCGCAGATACAAGAACAGCGATGTTCCTCAGCAGATATTCGATGAGATCGTTCGACAGGCAATGGCAAAGGGACTTGTGGGAGGAAAGATTCTGTATTCGGACAGTACACACCTGAAAGCCAATGCAAACAAGAATAAATTTGTGGAAAAGCAAGCTGAGGTTGAAGCTAAGGAATACATCGATGATCTGAACAAAGCGATCAACGAAGACCGCGCCGCACACGGCAAAAAGCCTTTCAGATTCGACGGCGATGAGGTCAAAGAAGAGAGCGGGGAAGAAAAAGAGAACTACTTTGACGATGACAGTCAGGGCAGCAGCATGAGCAGCGGAAGCGGAGAGATAATTAACTTCTTACTCTTAATGTTCTTTTTCAGCTTATATAATTCTTTCACTTTTAAATTTCAAGATGGCTCATATTGAGCGATACCATAGTCCACGATCGAGACAGACTACTCCCTTGGCTGTACTTATTTTCAAAAAGCGGCAAGGTTTTTTCCTTGCCGCTTTACAACTAAAAAAATTCACTTTTCAGTTGGTTTCAAAAGATTATCGTTTAGAGAGAATACTGTTTCATCCTCAAATTCAAATCCGTGAATCGGATTGGATTCTCCTTTGATATAGTTGTAGCCCACACCCTCTTGGTATTGGAAAACATACACATATCCTTCTGGAGCCTTGTCGTCGTAGGGATACAATACGAGTTTATCGCCTTTCTGAACATAGGACCCGCTGATAGAAGAGGATACTTCCAGTGTCATAACAATTCTAAATCTACCATTGGCAACATCCAGCACAAAATGAGGTTTAAAAGTCTCAGGCGTTTCGTTAGCATTTTTATCATTGTTCTCATTAGAATCTTCAGGAGTTCCAAACGCATATTTAAACATATCCTCCGTCGGGTAAACCTCGGTGGTAGAACCATTCACAACCGAACTGAAGCGGATATTAATACCGCCTTCAACAGAAACCTCAAACAAATCTGTGAATTTTTCAAGATCCGTAAAGTTGCTGTTACCACCCATAATGGAGAGAACATAATCTCTATCTGTATCGGCAGAATAACCGGGAATATAAAAGAGCGTTTCAGGAAAATACGAGCTGTACACATCCGGGTAACCGCCGACAAAGCGAATCGCATCAGCACCGGTAAAGAAAGCCTTTGGTGAAGACAATGCCTTCAAACGATACATAATAATCGTGTGAATACTTGTTTACGGTTGCAGAAGTCGAGGTGCTGTTATTATAAGCATTGTCCTCGCCGTAACGGTACGACCAGTTGATTCGCGCAGTAATGGTCTGAGAACCAAGGGTTGTCATAGGGATCGAGTAAGTGTGGCTGTTTCTTCCGTACACTCCGATTACACCAAGCTCGTTTTCTTAAGGATCACCTTGCTGATCGAACCCAGCCCGACGGCGAAGAGTGCGCCCCCCGCAAGGCAAAGACCGACGTTTACGATCGTCGAGCCAAGCGGTGTGATCATCGAAACCATCATAAAGAGGAGCATCCCTGCGCCCAAGCTGCCGCACAGACAAAGCCATGCTCTCTGCTTTGCCGCCACACTCACGAGCACGTCGATCGCAACGAATACGAGCATCAGAAAGATCTTTGCGAGCATACACATCACGATATTGCCCGCATTCAGCCCACCGAGGTCAAAGGACAGACCCGAAATCGCACCGCCGAGCATCGCGCCAACAAAGTAGGCGATCAGCATGATCGCTCCGCAGACAAAGCCCGCGAGGGTTTTCGAAATGACGTAATCCCCCTTGTTCGCACGGACGGTAAAGAGATTCTTTGCGTATCCGCTTCTGAAATCCTCGGAGATAAACAGGCAGATGAAAACAGCCACGCCCATAAACATCATATTGATGTTGCACATCGCCATGACGTCCATGCCGCCCATAGCCTGACCTTCATCGGTGGGGAGCGTGCCGATCGACTGCCAGCTGTTCTCGGGTCCTTCCATCACCGTTTCAGCCCCCGTTTGGGGATCGACCGACACAGAGCCGTCCATCATGGTCATCATAACCGTGATGAGGATCGGGATGACGAGCGCACAGGCGATCAGGATGTAAAAGAGCCTTGATTTGAGCATTCTTTTGAAATCGACCGTCAGCATACTGCCCAGCCGCTTACCGAAGCTGCTTCTTTCAAATTTTACTGCATTTTTCATCTTATTTGCCTCCCTTCATCAGATCGATATAGTATTCTTCCAGACCGATCTTGTCGGTCATGATCTCGGTCACACAGATGCCGTTCTCGTAGAGATAGGTGACGATCTCCTCGGGCGTGGTCAGATCGTAGACGCGCAGGTAGCCTGCTTCATCCTCTTCCACGCGAGCATACTTGCAGCCGAGCAGCATTTCACTTCTGCTCATGTCGCCCGTCTGCAGTGCCACGTAGGTGCGGCAGCTTGCATCGAGCTCGTCTGCGGTCATTTCGCAGATCATTTTGCCGTGACGGATGATGCCGTAGTGGGTAGCAACCTTCTGAAGCTCACCGAGCAGGTGAGAAGATACGACAATGCTGCGCTTTCCGTCTTTTATGATATCGGTCAGCACCTCACGCATAATCCTCATACCGTCGGCGTCAAGCCCGTTGAGCGGTTCGTCGAGCACCAGCAGGGTGGGAGCGCCGAGCAGTGCCATCGCGATGCCGACCCTCTGCTTCATACCGAGCGAGCAGTTCTTGTATTTGTTGCCTGCCGCGCCTTCCATTCTGACGGTTTTCAGAACCTTTACGACCTCTTTCTCTGCATCGGGGATGCTCAGATTCGCCGCCTGAAGCATCATGTTGTCAAAAACGGTCAGTCCGGGGAAACAGCCGGGGGCTTCGATGAGTACACCGACCTTGGCGCGGACGTCGGCGTCGGTATGATCCTTGCCGTAGAGCTTGATCGAGCCGCCGCTTTGGGGGATCAGCCCGCAAATCATTTTCTCGGTGGTCGATTTGCCCGAGCCGTTCTCGCCGATAAAGCCGTAGATCGCGCCCATCGGTACGGTCATGTCAAGTCCGCAGACCGCCTGCTTCGCACCGAAGTTTTTGGAAAGATTTCTGATTTCAACTGCGTTCATATTTCATTTCTCCTGTTCATGTTGCTCTTTGCGCAATGCGCAAAGAGGGGGCGTGAAAAAGCATAGCTTGTATTTTAACCAAATATGGTTTCACGCCTGTCTCCTTTCTATCAATATACATCACTCTTCGAGAGGATCTTACTGCCGAGGAAATTGTAGAAGATCGCCCAAGCCACAGAGACGAGGGTGCAAATGAGCAGTGTTCCGACATTGCTTGTGAGGCAAGCGTTAACCGACGAGCCGTAGAGGAAGATATTCAGGAAGAATGTGGGGATCGACAGATTCTCAACGATCGCGGCAACGCCGATGATGACGATGCCCGTACCGAAGAAGAAGGAGGATGCGATCGAAATGCCGAAATATCTTCTGAAAATGATGTTTAAGAAGGTGTAAAGGCTCGCCCAGCCGAGGCTCATGATCATTTTGCCGAGAATGGCGATGATCAGCGAGCCTGTATTGACGGTGGTATCATAGCCTGCCAGCATTCCGCCCACCGTACCGCCGATGAGGTAGGTGACGCACATACAAGCCATGGCAAAAGCGCTGACCAGCGTCTTGGACATCATATAGTCCTGCTTTTGGGCGTGGGTGGTAAAGAGCTGCTTGACGTAGCCCGATTTATAGTCGTGACCGATGAAGATCGAGACCATGATGCCGCCGAAGATGAAGACCATGTTCATGTTGGCATAGTCGGCAATACTGCGAATAACATAAAGCGGCTCGGAGGCGGCAATGATCTGCCACACGTTCGAGTAGAGCGGCGTTGAAGCGCTTCCGTCAGGACCGGGCATCATCGTCATAGCCGATACCATGGCGGGGATGATGGCAGCAATGGCGAGGAAGATGTAGAAGAGCGGGGTATGGAACAGGCGGTAGAAGTCCACGCCGAGCATACCTTTCAGTCGCTTTGAAAAGCTCGGGGATTCAAATTTCAGTTCGCGCGTCATCTTATGCTTCCTCCTTCTTCGACATCAGCTCGATATAGTATTCCTCAAGTCCGATCTTGTTCTTCTTGATCTCGCTGACCGCATGACCGTTTTTCATTAGATAGTCTACGATCGCCGCCGTGTCGTCCACGTCGTACACGCGGATATACTCGTCCTCTTCACGGACATCGGCAAACTTCTCTGACAGCAGCGCTTTTGCGCCCTGCATATCTCCCGTTTTCAGCGATACGAAGACCTGCGCTCTGCTGTCCATTTCGGCGGCAGACAGTTCCATGATCATCTTGCCCTGACGAATGATGCCGTAATGGGTGGCGATCTTCTCGAGCTCACCGAGAATGTGCGAGGAGATAAGAACGGTACAGCCGTATTTCCGGGTGATATCCACGAGAATTTCCCGCATAATGCGCATACCGTCGGTGTCGAGCCCGTTGATCGGCTCATCGAGGATGAGCAGTGCGGGCTCGCCGAGGAGCGCCATCGCAATGCCGATGCGCTGCTTCATGCCGAGCGAACAGCTTTTAAATTTGATATTCGCGGAATCCTCCATGCGGACGATCTTCAGTACACGGTCGATCTCTTCGTCGGGATTTTCAAGCCCGAGGTTGATGGTCTGCATACGAAGGTTTTGGTATACGCTCGAGTTCGGGAAACAGCCCGCGTTCTCGATGAGCGCACCGACGCGGACACGGACACCCGGATCGGTATAGTCTCTGCCGAAGAGCTTGATCTCGCCTTCATCGGGCACAAGGTGTCCGCAGATGAGCTTCTCGGTGGTCGATTTGCCGCTCCCGTTTTCGCCGATGAAGCCGTAGATCGCGCCGACGGGCACGGTCATGTTCAAGCTGTCGACCGCATACATCCCGCGAAAGCTTTTTGAAAGATTTCTGATTTCAATCGCATTCATTTCTTTGTCTCCTTTTCTTTACAGCATCGGCGCAAATATACGCACAACCGCACGGATAAAGCGCTGAATGTTATTCGTTTTCAGCATATCGGGTGTTACTTCAATGCTCTTCTCCAAAGTGGCTTCAATATCACGCTTTAAGTCGCCGATCGATTCACACTTATACATCCACACACCGTTTTCAAAGTGGTGAACGAGGCTTCTGTAGTCAAGATTGATCGTGCCGATCATGGCGTATTTTCGCCTGAGAAGCGGCAGTTGGGTTTTCGTGCTGCAGCCCTTCAAAAAGCGCTGTATCGTCCTTTGGGTAGGAGCTGTCTTTCAGGTCTTTGAGCCGTTTGACATATTTCTTTTTCAGCTTTCTTGAATAGAACAGGAAATAGAGCATAAAGCCCGCGATCGGCAGGATCATGACAAAGAGCAGCCAGGGTACCTTGTAATCAGGATTATCGTCCGAAGCGATTATTTTGATCACGCAGGCAATCTGCGTAATCCAGCACAGGATATAGAAGTAGGACACATACATTCAGAGCACTACCATGATCCCGATGATCGCCGCAGCCTCTAAAACCGTAATCAGGATAGCCAGGATAAAGCGAAACGGAATGTAGCTGTATTCTCGTTCAACTTGCTTGTCGTTTACGTTATACCGATATTTTCGTTTCATAATGTCCCTCCCCAAAATGCCGAAAAAGCGAGACGGCGTACAGTCGCTGCACAAGTCCGTTTTTAACGGACTTGTGCACTGATTCATGCTGTTTTTATTTTATGTGTATATGATAGCGGTCGGTTGTTTTTGATTTTTTTGAGAAATGTTTCAGTTTTGTTAATTCCGAGAAGTTTTTGCGCCTGCCTCGTGCGGGTTCTTGCCGATTTCGGGGATGATGTGTCGATATAAGCGATCCTTGCCGCTTTCCTGTAAGATCGGTCGAACGGTCGGCTTGCAAATACGCATTTTTTTGACAGCAGTCAAGGGCGGTGACCGAATCGGTCACCGCCCCTTCAGGGGTTATGCTTTAGTCAATTTTCGAGCCACTGTCCATCACAACCATGCCGCTGTACCCGTTGCGCTGACGTCCGCAAGGAAGGCGGAAAGCGTCGAATAGGTGGCAGAGATGCCGTAGGGCTCATCGCTGTGGTTGATCGAATAACTGATGTCGGTTCCCATAGCGGCAAAGTATTGACCGTAGGGATAATCTCTCGAGAAGATCACCTCGCCGTCGATCATAAAATCGATCCTGCACTTGGAACTCAGCATATCCCAGTCGACTTCCCCGGCGTCCTCCCCCATAACGAAACGCACGGTGACGTACTTGGTGATGGCGTCCCGCAGGCTCATCTGATTGCCCTTGTACTTGGCGATCATCGTGGTTTCAAGCGCCATGGATCCGCCCTTTATCAACCAGATCTCCTCTTTTCCCGAGATTTCGAAAATGGTGGGGTCTGAAAAGGTGATCTCAAATTTATCCGGGTCAAAGGGATAGTCCTCTACGACCCTCGGGTTGCTCGCCGACCGCTCCTTGGTGATGTCGTAGAGATAAACGTCCCAGATACCCGTATCGGCAAGGTTCGTAGTGCCTGTGTTCTCAAGGGTGATCACATCGGCTGTAGGGTTGACGAATCCGTACAATACTTCCTTCTGTCCTGCCGAATAAAAGGGGAATTTCTTATCCCAAAGGCTTCCGCTGTACTTGATGCGGCAGACCTCGGCGTATAAGCCCGCCTGCATACCGACCGAAACGCTGGCAAAGCCGTATCCGAGCTCCAGCCTGATGGCGATCTCCACACCTGCGCGCAGCTCGAAGCGCCCGCGCAATTCCATCGTGTATTTATAGCGTGTGGGCAAAGATTCATGGTAAGCGTCCACACCCTCATCGTCATTGCCGTACATTCCAAAGCTATCGTAGGTCAGCACGGTGAAATAGCTCATAAAGTTTGCTTGCATATCCATCGATACGACGAAATTGACCGGAATCGACACACCAAATAATACGCTTATGATCGGAACTTTGAATATTTCCTGATTGAACAGCTCGATCGGCTCAGAGGAGCCGCTCATCAGCTCATTGTACAGGCTCAGCAGATTTTCGGGAGAAGGATCGGTGATACCGTCAAAGATCGCTTGAATTTCCTCGTCGATATTCGGGTATTTCTTTCCGCTCGCTGTCTGAAGTCCGATGTTGAATGTGATTTCGGTTTGCGTTAAAACAGAACTCCCGACGTCAAAATCATACGAGAGCCATCCCACGTCTACGTAGCCGCCGATGCCGACGTATATCCAGAAGTCGATCAAGAGATCGGTATAGCAGGTAATCGAACCGACGCTTCCAAGCTTTGCGAGCTTGACCTCGTAAGAGATGCCCAGGGTCAGCTTCAGGAATTTATTCGAGCTTTCCGCCTTTTGGAGGAGCATATCAAAGTTGGGGTTATGGGCATTCGTTTCCAATCCGATCGTGACGCCTACAGGTGTCACGACCGTGGTGAGCGGCATAGCGACCACCTCGCCGAACTCCTGTGTGGATAAGGTTTGATAGGTCGGTGTTTCGGTTTCCGCAGCCGTCAGATATTTGACGTAGTTGTTGAGCTGCTCGTTATGCCTGATATTCTCAACGAGAATGCCGACGCCCGTCACAAGCAGCAGCGCAAGGACGATGCTGAGTACGATCACCAACTTTTTATTTTGAAACAGTTTTGTCATTTTAATTGGTCTCCTTTACTTGCATAAATTCGGATCTTCTTTCGGTTCAATACTGAGCGCATCGCAAAAGCAAACACCGATGATATCTCTCGGTTTTTCCCGTCGGAAATTGCTGCACCGCCCGCCGTCGCCCGCCGCATCGCAATGGGGACATTCATCGCCGCAGGTGATATCCACCCACGGTCTGCCGTTTGGGGTATATCGCTTATCCAATTCGAAGCATGGATAATCTCCGACCCAACGTCCGCTTTTTTCGTGATAGGTCTCCACGATATCGATCGCATCCCCATCGCTGCGGTAGGTTCGGATTCTCTTATTTTCCATTCAGCTCTCCTCCCGTTTCAAATATCAGCTTCATTATACATGATAATTTTGCTTTTAACATCGCACGTTTGAGGGCTGTTTTGTGGGATGCGATACCCGTATTCGCGGCGACCCGCAAGTGAAAACAGACAAAACACACAAGAAAAAGCCTTTGTTTGTCGTAATTTGGTGGGATTTCGAGGAATTCGGGCGCAAAAATCACCCGTTCGCAAATGCGAACGGGTGATTTTTTTGAAAATTCGGGCTACACGAGCATATATTGCCTGAGCTCGCTCTTGGAGGTAATGTCCAGCTTGTCATAAATCGACTTGATGTGCGCGTTTACCGTGTGATAGGTGATCCCCATGTGGGCGGCGATCTCCTTTTTCGCCCACCGCGATTGTACAGCATCGCGACCGTAAATTCGGTAGTGGTGAGATTGTCGGCTACGTCGTGATTGGTATCGGGGTTGTGAATGGCTCGCCAGCCTGCGCTGAACGCATAGGTAATGCTTATGATCCGCTCAAAATCGTTTGGATAGTCGTTCTTGAAATAGACTTCGATAAGCCCCTGCAAAAGACCGTGATGCTCGCCGAAGGGTTCGATAATGTCATCGGGCGCAGCCAGCTTCCAGGCTTCGTCGATGTGCTTCCTTGCCTGATCCATTTGCTTGAGATTCACAAGCGCCATCGCCGCCACTATGTGGGCGTAGACCGAGGCGATGGGATAGACCTGCGTGCTGAGGGAGATTCCCATGTCCGCGATGGTCAGACAGCGGGCGTAGTCCTGCTCGAGATAGGCTTTGTGTGCGGTTTCAAATTCTGTTTTCTTCATCTCGAGAGACAGTCTTTCATAAAATACCGTCTTCGGGTATTTATTATTTCTTACACCATATTATATACGAATATTCTCGGTTTTGCAAGATGATAGTGGGATTGTTCCGAAAAGAGTTACAATTTGGAATATAAAGGGCATCTTTTTCAACAAATTCGCAGAGAACTCATTGAAAAATCCACCCGCCTATGCTATAATGACACTATATCATATCACAAAGGAGCTGCCAACCATGATCGAACTGAACAGACTGGGACTGGGCACGATGGGAATGTCCTGCCGCCGCAATCCCGAAGCATCCATTCGCACCATCCACGCGGCACTTGATGCCGGCATCACCCTCTTCAACACGGGTGAGTTTTACAACGCAAGCGAGAGCGAGCTGATCGTCGGTGAAGCGCTCCGAGGTGTGCCGAGGGACAACTACTTCCTTTCGGTCAAGTTCGGTGTGCTTCCGCAGCCGGGCGGCGGCATCTACGGGCTTGACAACAACCCCTTCCACGTCAAAGCGCACCTTTCCTACTCTCTGCGCCGTCTGGGACTTGATTATATCGATCTCTATCAGCCTGCCAGACAGGACACCGCCTACCCCGTCGAGGAGGTCGTCGGTGCGATCGCCGAGCAGGTCGAGGCAGGCTATGTGCGGCACATCGGACTTTCGATGGTCGATGCCGAGACCCTTCGCCGTGCCTGCAAGGTGCACCCCATCCACACGGTCGAGATGTCCTATTCGCTCATCAACCGCTCGATCGAGAAGGAGCTGATCGCCGCAGCCAAGGAGCTTGGCGTGAAGGTGCTCGCCTTCGGCACGGTCGGACACGGACTGCTGACCGATCGTGTGCTCGAAAATATCGACGCACCCGGTTTCGCAAGGGGTATGCTCTCGCCCGAGCACCGCGACACGAATCTCCCGATGATCAAGGCGCTCAAGGCGATCGCCGACGAGAAGGGCGTAACCCTCTCCCAGCTGGCGCTGGCATGGTCGCTTGCAAAATACGACCACGTGCAGAGCCTTGTGGGAACCACCAACCCCGAGCATCTGCTGAATGCAGTTGATGCACTGAAGATCACCCTCACCGACGAGGATATCGCCCGCATCGAAGCCGCCTGCCCCGCCGACAAGATCAGCGGCAGGGGAATGCGCAATTTCGTCTTCACAAACGGCAGAATGTCGCTTGCGTGAATCAAGGCTACCGTGAAGATCACTGACAAAAACATTGACAGCGGAAAAGCATTTGATTGGGGGCGCACCTCCGAGGACTATGCCAAGTACCGTGACATCTATCCGCAGGTGTTTTATGACAAGATCATTTCGCGCGGACTTTGTGTAAGCGGTCAGCGTGTGCTCGACCTCGGCACGGGAACGGGTGTCTTGCCGCGAAATATGCTCCGCTACAGTGCAAGCTGGGTGGGCATCGACATTTCGGCAAATCAGATCAAGCAGGCGAAGAAGCTGTCGGCAGGTACCGACATCGAATATTACGCACTTTCTGCCGAGGAGATCGATTTTCCCGACAACTCATTCGACGTGATCACGGCGTGTCAGTGCTTTTGGTATTTCGACCATGAAAAGATCATGCCCAACCTCTATCGAATGCTGAAACCGAACGGGCGGATCATCGTACTCTACATGGCGTGGCTGCCCTTCGAGGATAAGATTGCGGAGGCGAGTGAAGCGCTCGTGCTGAAATACAGCCCGAATTGGAGCGGTGCGCGAGAGACTATGCACCCGATCGCCATCCCCGAATGTTATGAGGAGCGGTTCGAGCTTGTCTGTCACGAGGAATATCCGCTCAAAGTGCACTTCACCCGCGAGAGCTGGCACGGACGCATGAAAGCCTGCCGAGGGGTGGGCGCATCGCTCTCAGATGGAGAATTGGCGCTATGGGAGCAGGAGCATCGGGCTCTGCTCGAGAATGTACCCGAGGAATTTGACGTACTCCACTACGCTGCCTTGGCGGAGATGAAAAAACGTGGATAAAACCGCTCCCCTTCCCTTCATCATTGACAGGAGGTTCATTTGAACAAAACAGAATTCAAGCGTTCTATGCAGCAAGGGCTTGGGCGCTGCGTCCTCACTTTAAAGCAAGCCGACCATATTGAAAAGTACCGAGATATCGTGCTGTGGGGCTGTCTGCACAACCTGTCCTATGATACGCAGTGCGAGGGGACGAGAGCCGCTTATGTGTATGAGCTTGTCTCGTATTTTCACGATGACGAGTATTTCGCTCTGCCGACCATAACCGCTTTTTTAAAACTTCCGCGCCGAAGCGATTGGACCTTCTCGCATTTTTGCGAATTGCTCGAGCTGTTCGCCGAAAACGGGAGCATCCCCGCCAAAGAGGCGCTCCTGCAAAAATACGATCTGCTTCTCTCCAAGCTGATCGCCAAACGGCATTTCAGAGGACACGACTGCGAACGGGATCAATTCGAACGCCTGTGCATTTCGCTGACATCGCTGGACGGCTTGGATGCGTTTTGGAAGATCGCAGAGGATATGGGCAGGCTCTTCAAAGAGAATCGGCATTATGACGGCGGCGATTTTGATTGGTTTTATGTCTATTCAAAGGGTAAGTTCGGGGACAAAAAGCTCGAAAGGCTTCTATCTCGGAATGCGAAGCGGTCTGAAGCCATCGGTTATTTCTACGAGATGCAAAAAAACGCCGAACAAGCATTGAACGACATCCTTCACGAACCGCTTGAAGTGCCTACGTTCGATCAGGTGACAGCCGAAATCAGGGAGACGGGTAAGCTCTCGCCTGTTTCGAAAATCCGCTTTTCAAAACGCATGAGTGTTAATGAAAAAGCGGAGCTGGCTCATTGGGCGCTTGATGAAAGCGACTTGTCGGTAAAAGCGCAGATTCTGTCGATTTTCGCAAGCGGTGATCATGATTTTCCCTTCCGACACGATGCGATTATCGAATACTCAAAATCCGATCACGAAGATTTGCGCGAAAAAGCACTGGACGTCTTGATCAACTGCCAAAGCGATGCGGTCCGACAGTACGCATACGAGCTGCTTGATGCGCAGGTAAATACGGAATTTGCCCTTCAAATGCTGATCACCAATTACACCCCTCGCGACAAGTCAGTTTTATTGTCGGCACTCGGGCAGCTGAAGGTCGATTACAGTGAAAAATCGGGCTGGCACAGGATCGGATGCGCAATTCTCGATGCCTTCGGCAAAAATATCCGCTTGCCCAAGGAATGCCTAAGCTACATCTACGAAAATTCACTCTGCTCCTGCTGTCGAGCATCTGCTGTCCGCGAGCTTGCAAGACACCGCCGGCTGACCGCCGACATCATCGAAGAATGCAGCTATGACAGCAACTATGAGATCGCCGATTATATCGATCGGTATTATCCGAAAAAATAACACCCTTTCAGGAGGCAACCATGCCCACACCCAATTACCGCCGAACCAAATTCACCTGCTTTTACGCCTATCTTGCGATGTCCTCGATCTTCGTCCTGCCGCCCCTGCTCTTCACCACCTTCCGCGAGCTCTACGGACTTTCCTTCACCCTGCTCGGGACGCTGGTCGTGGTCAACTTCTGCACGCAGATGGCGATCGATCTGATCTTCACCTTCTTCTCGAAGCACTTTAACATTCGCCTGACCGTGCGGGTCATGCCGCTGCTGACCTCGGTCGGACTGCTCACCTATGCGCTCATCCCCGCCCTCTTTCCGCAGTACGCCTATCTCGGGTTGATAGCGGGAACGCTCATCTTCTCGGTCGCGGCGGGACTTAGTGAGGTGCTCGTCAGTCCCCTCGTGGCAGCGATCCCCTCCGAGCACCCCGAAAAGGACATGAGCCTGCTCCATTCGCTCTACGCATGGGGCGTGCTCGGCACGGTTCTGATCAGCTCGCTCTTTTTCGTGCTGTTCGGGAGAGAAAACTGGATGTTTTTGGCAATTTTCTTTGCGATTCTGCCGCTGATCGCCTCCTTTCTCTTCAGCATCTCGCCCATCCCCGACATGAATCTCTCCTCCGCCGAAAAAGGGACGAAAAGCCGCGGCAGAATGAGGGGCATCCTGCTCTGTATGCTCTGCATCTTCCTCGGCAGCTCGGCTGAGGACGTCATGACCAACTGGATCTCGGGCTACATGGAGATCGCCCTGCAGATCCCGAAGGAAGTGGGCGACATTTTGGGGCTGGCGGTATTTGCACTGCTGCTCGCACTCGTGAGAGTGCTCTATGCGAAATACACGCCCGACATTTCGAAGACCCTGCTGGTCAGCATGATCGGCGCGATCGGCTGTTATCTTGTGGCGGGTCTGTCGGGCATTACCATCCTCTCCTTTGCGGCGTGCATCTTCACGGGTGTCTTCACCTCGATGCTCTGGCCGGGCACACTCATCCTGATGGAAGAGAAGATTCCCGCCCCCGGTGTCGCCGCCTATGCGCTCATGGCGGCGGGCGGTGATTTCGGTGCGTCGGTCGCGCCCCAGCTCATGGGCATCGTGGTCGACAAGGTGTCGGCGAGCGCTTTTGCCATCGACCTCAGTTCGAGCACAGGCATGACGGTCGAGGAGATCGGGCTTAAGGTGGGTATGCTCATCACGGCGATCTTCCCCGTGCTCGGGGCGGCGGTCGTTGTGTACATTCGGAAGGTGTATAAGAAGGCGTGAGGAAAAAAGATGCCCCAAAGGGTGTCTCACTAAGGGATTTATTTCCTTGGAAAAATATCGGCATAGTTTGGAGGAATCCGGCTATGCCGATTTTTTCGGTTCTTGGGGCAGTTCGACTGCGCCAATGAA
>CAYRQA010000038.1:0-14282 GCA_964426285.1 uncultured Lachnospiraceae bacterium
CATTTGAAGGCTTCACTTAAAAACTGTTATTTTGTCAAATCCCTAAGTGAGTCTCCCAAAGGGAGACCCCTTCTTGAAAGAAGGGGCCTCCCTTACCCCCCTACCAAGAACCTTTTAAATGCAGGGCAAATACTTTCCCTGCGAAAATAAGCAATCCCCTCCGAATGTTGGGTCTCGGTGATCCTTCATTCAGAGGGGATTGTCATACCCGCCCGACAAACATTTGTCGGGCTTAAAAAAGTTCTTTGATCCGACTTGACGAAGTCAAGTCATGCTTTCATTTCAAGAAAGTTTAATTGCAGGGGCAGAGCCCCTGCAATTAAACTTTCTTTTTTCTTCGTTTTTTGGGGAGGTTTTCGGGCTTGATCTCGCCTGCCTTGACGAGGGCGATCTGCGAGAGGAGGGGGCCGACCAGCTCATAGATCAGGACTGCGAAGAGGCAGACATTGAGCATTTCCGCGCCGAGCGTTTTAGCGGCGATCAGTGCCATACCGAGGGCAACGCCCGCCTGCGGGAAGAGGGTGATGCCGAGGTACTTGGTGACCTTTTCGGAGCAGTGGGTGGCTTTGCAGGAAAGACGGGCGCCGTAGTACTTGCCGAGGCAGCGGGCGATCATATATACGACGCTGACGATGACGACGGTCGGCTTCAGGAAGAGCGAGAGGTCCATGCTGGCACCGCTCATGACGAAGAAGATGATGTTGAAGGGACCTGCCCAGTCACCGACGTGGGAGAGGATGCGGGGGGCATAGGGGGAAATGTTGCAGAAGGCGGCACCGATCATCATGCAGACGAGCAGGGAGGAGAATTCGATCTCAACACCGCCCACTTCGCCGGTCCATGTGGAGATCGCGACGGCGATCAGCACGGCGGAGATGGAGAGCATCGAGCGGATGCTTGCCTGCTTAAAGAAGTTGCAGGCGAAGGAGAGCAGTGCGCCGAGCACCAATCCGAGCAGGAGCGAAAGGACGACCGAAAGGATGGGCTTCAGGATGATCTGGCGCAGCACGTCGACTTCGCCGCCGAGCAGCGAGTTGGAGATGCCGTAAGAGATCGCGAAGACGACCAGACCGACTGCGTCGTCGATGGCAACGACGGTGAGGAGCATACTGGTCAGCTCGCCGCGGGCATGGTACTGGTTGATGAGCAGGACGGTCGCAGCGGGCGCAGTCGCGGTGGCAACAGCGCCGAGCGTGATGGCAACGGGCAGCGATACGAGGTCGGGGAAGAGAAAGTGGAGGGTGATCAGTGAAAGGTCGACCACGAGCGTGGCGGCAAGTGCCTGAACAATAGCGACGATCGTGCATCGCTTGCCTGTCTTCTTGAGCTGGGGAATGATGAACTCATTGCCGATGCCGAAGGCGATAAAGCCGAGTGCGATGCCGGTGAAGATGTTGAGCGTATCGGTGGTGACGAGGCTCGAGGCATTTTCGGCGGTGGTTGAAACGAAGCCGATGCCGTTGATGTCGAGCAGACCGAGGCAGTACGGACCGAGCAGTACACCTGCCACCAGATAACCGGTGACGGCGGGCAATCCGAATTTGCCCATGACCTTGGCGATCAACAGTCCGACGAAGAGCGCGATTGCAAGACAGATAATGGCATTTGCGCCGAAACTGTTGAAAATCGAAATAACACCTACTGGATAAGACATGATGACCATTCCTTTCGAGAATTCGGCGGGGAATTGACTGTATGTTTTTCGGTCGGCTCCGTGAAACTCTCCTAAAATATCAGTATGTATGATAGCATATTACGGTGCGATTTTCAAGTGATAAACCATCCAAATTTCTCTGCGGAATTTACGATTTTTTTGTAAGTGCAAGGGGGTATTTGCGTTCGAACGCCCAATGAGTGCCCGTTTTTTGATTGACAGCATCGAAAAAATGTGCTATGATGTTTATATATACGGCTGTTTGGAGGGACGTTGTGGCAAATCGAGAAAATCAGAAGCAGAAGCTTCTTACGCTCATGCGCATTTTCTGGGAGGAGACCGATGCAAAGGTCGGGCTGACGATGACACAGCTCATCGACAAGCTCTCTGCCCGCGGGATCGATGCTGAGCGGAAGCGCTTGTATGACGATATCGAACTGCTTCGGCAGTTCGGCTTTGCGATCGAAAAGCGGCAGGTCGGCAAAACGCACAGCTATCATCTGACCGAGCGCATCTTTTCGCTTGCCGAACTGAAGCTGCTCACCGATGCGGTACAGTCCTTTAAGCTGCTGCCCGAGGACGAGAGCAAGGTACTTACCGACAAGCTCCGCTCGCTTACTGGGCGCAGGGAGGCGATGGCACTCTCGCGCCAGCTGGTCGTGACCGACCGTCTGCATCACCGCAATCGCGAGGTCTACGAGATCGTTGACCTGCTCCACAGCGCCATTGCCGAGAATTTGCAGGTGAGCTTTCAATATTTTGACTGGAATCCCCAAAAGGAGCAGGTGCTCCGTCACGGAGGCGCACGCTATCAGCTCTCGCCCTGGCTGCTCGTTTGGGAGGAAGGGAATTACTACCTCGCGGCGTTTGACGGTGAGAAGCAGGCGCTTCGCCATTATCGCGTCGACAAGATGACCGACGTACGGCTGACCGACCTTCCTCGGGAGGGACGCGCCGCATATGAGGCGACCCGACCCGAGGCATACGGGCGGGGGATGTTCGGGATGTTCGGCGGCGAAAGCGAGCTCGTGACCCTGCGCTGTGTCAACCGCTGTGCGGGCATCATCCTCGAGCGCTTTGGGCAGGCGGTCACCCTCTTCCCCGACGACGCCGATCACTTCACCGTGACCGTACGGGTCGTCCCCTGCGACCTCTTCTATGCCTGGGTCATCGGCTTCGGCGAGGAGATGCAACTGCTCGCCCCTCAATCGGCTGTGGAAGCGCTGAGGGACTTGGCGAGAAGATCGCTGGGTGTGCATGAGAATGCGATAAACGGGTGACTCCCTCCGTCGCCGTAGGCGACGGAGGGAGTACGCTACTCCATGATCCAATAAAGGAGTTTGTCTATGAACCTTGAATCCCAAACGATCATCTTCCTCGGCTCGTCGGTCACCTACGGCTCGGCATCGGGTGGCTGGTCGATGTGTGATGCGCTCGCCGAGCGGCATGACTGCAACGTCATCAAATGGGCGCTGTCGGGCACGACACTGGTCGACAACGGTGCCGATTCCTATGTGCAACGGTTGCTACGTGATGCAGCAGAGCAGGCTGAATGCGACCGCTTCATCTGCCAGCTTTCGACCAACGACGCTTCTCTGGGGCTTCCGCTGGGTGAGGTGAGCGCCGACTGTGCGCTCGAAGCCTTCGACACGACCACGGTCATCGGTGCGATCGAGTACATCATCGCCTATGTGAAGGAAAAATGGCACTGCCCGATCGCCTTCTACACGGGTACTTACTATGAGAGCGCCGCGTATGGTGCGATGGTCGATGCGCTCTATCGCATCGCCGAAAAATGGGGCATCTCGATCATCGACCTCTGGAACGACCCCGAAATGCGTGCGGTCAGCCCCGCCGACTACGCCCGTTACATGGACGATCCCATCCATCCCACGCGGGAGGGGTACGCCGAATGGTGGACGCCGAGGTTTGAGGGGTATTTGATTGGGGCTCTGCCCCTTGACCCCGGCAGGGGTTCCACCCCTTGACCCTGGCAGGGGCTCTGCCCCTGCACCCCGCCAGAAACTTTTTGAAAAAAGTTTCTGGACTTCAAAAACTTTTGTAAGCCCCGCAAATACTTGCGGGGCAGCAATAGTAACCGCTCCGAATGAAGATTTTGCCTTTTCTTCATTCGGAGCGATTCGATTTCACTGCGCGACGAGTATTCGTCGCGCTTATAGAAAGTTCTTGAAGGGGTATTAGGGGGAACTTCTTTCAAGAAGTTCCCCCTAATATAGTCACCTGTCCAAACAATCTCTCTCAAGCGCGCCCAAGAATGCGCTTGCCGAGTAGATTTTGTACTCGCCGACCCTGTCGCCGTTGTCGATGAGGTCGGAGCGTCCGTTTTTGCCGAAATACACCTTTTTCGGGATGGGATTGATGATGAGGAGCTTCATCCCCTCGGCTTCGTAGCCGAAGCGGTCGGTCTTGATGTGCGTGAAGAGGGTCATGCGCGCAAAACGGACGGTGTGCACGAATTTGCACGCACCGTTTTCGTAAAGGAAGAGGGGATCGTTTCGCTTCATCGCAGACACGAGCTTGCAGGAATAGCGCACGCCGTCAACGGTCAGAGAAAAGCTCTCGCCGTCGATCGCCGAGAAGAGCGAGCGGTAGGGATGTGCAATCGCTGGCACTCCGAGCCCCTTGGCGGTGCAGATCGCTCCGAGCTGTTGCACGAACGCCTTGCGCTTGCGAAGTGCGCGCGTGATCCGCACGGTCGGAGGGAGCAGGATGACGAGTGCCGCGACCGTCACGATCGCAGGGAGCAGCTCGAGGATGATCGGTGCGAAAGAGATGGCGAGTGAGATCAAAAGGGCGAGTGCGGGCACGCCGAGCAAATAATCGAGCGCCATGCGAATGGCGAGCGCGCTCGATTGCTGCCTTGCGTTGTTGGGGGTGTTGGGGTCGATCTCGTCGGGATGTCTGCGCAGGTATTTCATTGCCGACAGGCGCGCCAAGACGGTGATGATAAAGAACATCGGAAGCAAAATCGCGAGTGCGATCAGCTTCGCGGCAAAGCCTTCGGAGCGTATGAGCATCATTGCGAAGGATTTGTGCAGCCATTCGAGAGCGGCAGGATGAGATAAATCGCCGCATAGAGCGCCATTTCAATCCAAAAGTGTTTCTGCTCGATCAGGCATAGAAAGCGTTCCTTTGTGTTTGAGCAGTTCCGCTCGCGTTCGATCGTTTCGGGCATATGCATTCTGTCGTAGATCGCGGTGAGCCGCGTGACCGAGTAGAGCGACATGAGACCGACGAGGGCGCTCAGCAGGATGAAGGGAAGACTGCCCGTCATTTCATCGGTGACAGTGGGATCGATCATCGAGGAGGAAAAATATTCGACCAAAACGAAGTAATTCAGTTGCGAAATGAGCACGTGCGTGATGAGTACGCCGAAAAATCGATCCGCGTGCTTCAGCAGGCGTTTGAAATCCATGGTGTCTCCTTTCCGCAAGGGGGTCCACCCCTTGACCCCGGTCGCTTTCTTGAAATGAAAGCACGACTTGGCTTTGCCAAGTCGGCAAAGAACTTTTCTTAAGCGCGGCAAATGCTTGCCGCGCAGAACCGAATGAAGATTTTGCGTTTTCTTCATTCGGAGCGGTTTGTTTTCGATTTCTGCCAACCGGTAGGGACAGGCGTCCTCGACTGTCCGAAAACGATCGGTTCACGCTAATAATGATATGTGCGAAAGTTCTTCGACGGACAGTCGAGGACGCCTGTCCCTACGAAGTTATTGTGGCGTTCCTAAGCGGAATAGTAAGCCACCGTTATAATTCCTTTATCAAAAGTTTCTTCTCTTTTTGTTACTTTTTCTCTTCTTTTCAAAGAAGAGAAAAAGTAAGTGCGTCCCCCTTATCTCGTCGGCGGGCGCTTGATGAGCGATTTGCCGCAGAAGGTGCATTTTTCGGGAATGTGGGAGAGGGCGGTCGTGTCATAGCCCCAGTATGAGGCTTCTTCCTGCTTTTGTTTGACCTCGGACGAGTCCTCCCAGTGGTGTCCGCAGTTGATGCAGACGATGGGCTTGTGCTCGTCGAGCATAAAAATGTAATCGGTCGCGGCATAGTGTCTGACGCGGTCGCCTGTCTTGAAGGGAATTTTTCCTTCGAACTTGTATTGATAGACACGGGTCTTGCCTTTAGTGTCCTTGATGGTGAGGTCGGCGATCGGACGGTAGCGCCGTTCGGTCTTGGCGGTCGCCAGGTCAAACGCAGGCACGTGGCGGTCGGCAAGGTGGATGTTGACGATCTCGCCCTCATAGGAGTGGTCTTTCAGTCGCTCGGGGAACTTGACGGCATTGATCAGCACGATCCAGACCACGAAGTAGAGAAAGCAGGAGAAAAACAGACTGCCCGGATTGTTCCAAAAGCGTACGAAAGCGTAGCATTCGAGTGCGATCAGGCACACGGTCAACAGCGAACCCAGCACCAGCGGCGGGATCATCCGTTTGCAGATCAGCCGCTTGAGATCGGCGTTTTCTTTCGGTAATTTCAGCATTTTTTGTCTTGGAGGGGAGTTTTGAAAAAGTCCCCTCCAAACCTCCTTCAAAACTTTTTATAAGCGGGGTGTTGGCAGAGTGATGCGTAGGATTTCCTATCACCTTGTAGGGGAGGCGTTTCGCCTCCCGTCGAGGATTTTACATACCATCACATCGGGAGTGGAGACCCCTCCCCTACGAGTTGGCAAAGGTGTCCCTACGAGGGTCATTCCATTTTCCTCTTCATTATAACAAATTCGTTCAGCCAAATCAACCCTTGCCGTCCTTTTTCTTCTTCGCAAAGGACGACCGTGCGTTGATCTCCTCGGTGAACTGCTCTGCGTCGTAATCATTGGTGATCGGGAAGGCGATCGACTGCCCGTCGGCTGCTTCGATGACCATGGTAAAGTGGGCTTTGTTCGTGCGGGGCTCGCGAGCCTCCTCGATGCGGACGTAGACCTCGCCGAGGGGGGCTTCGAGTTCGAGCACTTCGCATTCCTCGGCATCGATCAGCGCTCTTCTGCGCACCACTCGCAGGGCAGATTTGCTGCGGTAGACGCTCGTCTGACAGAAAATATCGCTTCTAACCTGCTTATCCTTGCCGATCTTGCAGTGTGCGGCGGTCAAATCGTATGCCTCGACGGCATAGTCGGGCTCTTCGACCGCGAGTTCGTCCTTCAATTTGTCCTTCATGTGGCGGTCGAAATCCTTGTCGGTCACCCGCCCCGAGTTGGTGAAGATCAGACCGAAGATGCCGATCATGAGCAGCCACGATCCGATAAACCAGTTGACCACCGAGATAAAGATTACCCCAAGCGCCGTGATCGCTCCGAAGACGATATTCAGCACGAGACGAGAGGTCTGTTTGGCGAAATACTTCTGTTCGATTTTCTTTTTCGTTTTGATTCCTCCGATTGTTCGTATTCATTGTCAATGATCTGTTTGCCGCATCTGCGGCAGACCTGCGTGATTTTATGTTGATCCTGCCCGCAGAAGGGGCAGACGGTGGGGGGCATTTTGCATGGATAGGATCTGCAGATAGGTGACGCCCCAGCGGTAGCGCACGCGGTCGCCCTTTTCGTAGTAGAGAACGTGCCCCGGTTCGTCGAGCACGTGGGTGATCGTGCGTCTCCAACCGTTGTCCTTTTTGATGCGGATGGTGTATTGTGACTGGTATCTGTGTCCCAATCGAGCGCCGTCCAGTGTATTGATCTTGAGGAGCTCCTTGTACTCGATATCCTCGATCGTGCCCTCAAACCTGCCGATCTCGAAGAGCCTGTGCTTGAATACCGGGAATAGCAGGAGAACCACCCATAGGACGAATGCGACCGCGATGTTGCTCACTCGGGTGACAAACTTCAGTCCTCCGATGAGCATTGCGAAGGAGCTGCCTCCCCACCAAAGCGCACAGGAGAGGATCGCTTTGGTCGCGCTCTTGCGGACGGTGCGTGAATAGTCGGATTGGCTTCGGTCTTTGCGTTTCATAAGTCTTGCCTCCGATGAATTCATTATTACACCCACTACAATGATTATATACAATGATTATTCATCTGTCAAGAGGAATTTGCGAATACGTGACCGATGTTGAACGATTCGTAAACGTTAGACAAAGAATGTTCACGAATATTGTGCAATGCGCAACGCGGGAAGGGGTAATGCGGTTGTGCGATTGGGTGTAGATGTGCAAGGAATGTAAAAATGGTGCGGAATTCAGATGATTTGCATCATATTTCGTAGGGGACGGCGCCCTCGACGTCCCGTTCGTGGGATTTACCCATATTTCATTACGAGTTCAATCCGATTGTTTTCGGACAGTCGAGGACGCCTGTCCCTACGAGATTGGGGCGTTTCAACGGACAGACGGGGAGAGTTTAGTGTGAACCATTCCGACGGGACGTCGTCTTCATCGGCAGAGCCGATGAAGTGCGCCGCTCTCCTACGAGGTTGAATAAAATGAATTGCCCCGAACGAAGGTTTTCGATATCCTTCATTCGGGGCGCAATTATTCACCCGCACCGCAAGCATTTGCGGTGCTTCAATAAAGTTTTAGGAGATTCTTAAGAACCCTTTTTCAAAAGGGTTCTTAAGCGGGATGCAAGGGCAGAGCCCTTGCCGGGGGTTGTGGCAGAGCCCCCAATGCATTTACTCAGCCGTCTTGTTACCCGCGGCGATGTCGAGCAGGGCGAAGAATTCCTCCTGCGAGACGTAGGTTTCGGGGAGCTCGCCGTTCCAGCCGTTTATGTAGAAGTACCGGAGCAGCTCAGGGGTGAGCGAAGCGGCGAGATCGGAGTTGGCGGATGCTTCCTGCTCTTTCTTGTACTTGGCGGCATCGGCTTCGATCTTGGCGATCTGTGCTTCGGCTTCGGCGGCGATCTTAGCGGCATCGGCTTCTGCCTGCGCGTTGATCTTTGCACGTTCTGCGGCAGCTTCTGCTTCCATGGTAGCCTGTTCCTGCTCGGTTTCTGCCTTCAGCTTGTTCTGCGCGGCGACCTGCTTGGCTTCAACGGCGGCAGCGAAGGCATCGGTGAAGTCGATGTTTTCGATCGAGGTGGTGATGACCTGAATGTGATAGTTCGCAAGGTCGGCGACCAGTACCTCGTAGATCTCGCTCGAGAGCTTCTCACGGCTGTCGATCAGCGTTTCGGCAGTGTACTGAGCGACCTGCTTCTTCACGGCTTCCTGAATACGGGGGGTCATGACCGTGTTGAAGTAGTCAGTGCCGACCGATTTGTAGATGGTCTGTGCGTTGGACTTCTCGATTTGATAGTTGATCGTGTAGATCACGTCTACCTCCTGGATGTCAGAGGAGAAGCAGGTGAGGGTGAGCGAGGATTTCTGGTTGCGGTTGTCCATCTTGACGACCTTCTGCCAGGGGAGCTTGAAGTGCATACCCGCCTCAAGCGTCTGATCCTCGACCTTACCGAAGGTGGTGATGATGCCTGTGTGACCGGTGGGAACAGAGGTAAAGCAGGTGGCAACAGCGATGATCGCCAATACGAGCACGATGGCGGCGATCACGATCGCAACGATCGTTTTGGGGGGCATGGTTTGTTTGCTTCTGTAAATTGTACTCATTTCAAGTACCTCCTTTTATTATGGACGTATTATACCACACAATCAAACGATTGTCAATGGGTATCTGAAAATTATTTTAAAAAATGTCAGAAAATACCGTTCTATGTAGAAATGACAGATGAAATTGCCTCAAATCTGCTCCGGTTGGTTGTTTTTCTTGGAAAAAAATCCAAAAAAAGCAAAAAAACACTTGCTATTATGCAAATTGTATGATATGATGGAATCAATAGAATATACTTTGTGGAATATTCAGGAAAGGTCGCTTGAAGGGGCACGATGGGTATTCTGCAGGGAATTGATGACGAAAGGAAAACTGCCATGAAAAAAACGCGAATTTGGGTCAGCTTGATCCTGTCGGCGCTTGCGATCGCGGGCGCACTGGTCGGATGCAAGCAAAAGACCGAAACCCCTCCCGATCCGTGGGATACCACCGCAGGCGTTCCGCTTGACCTGCAGGTGATCACAGCCGATCCCGCAGTTCAACGCTTTACCATGAATGAATGGACGGGCAAGCAAGCGCCCGATATCAACGGCGAAACGGTGCGGCAGACCGAGATCTACTCGGTCAATGAGGTCGACTATCACTCGAGCGAAACGCTCGTCTATCAGTCGGTTGAGGACGCCATTATCGGTGCGCGCGACTATGATTACGAACGCTCGAAGTATTATCAGCTGCTCACGGGTGAAGGGAAGCCCTGGCAGCTGGCGGTATATGAAAGCCTTCGCACCGCCCGTTCGGACGGCGTCTACGGAAACTTCTTCAGAACCGACTACGATATGGCTGTCGCGCCCGTTTACAGCGGCGACAATCTGGTGAAGACTGCCACTACCGCCAACTACGGCGGCTTCAAGGAAGTGACGCTGCCCGCAAGCTGGCAGACACAGGGCTTTGACTTCCCGATCTACGCCAACACCGAGTATCCTTGGAATACCTACAGAAACGGTGCGGTCAGGCTGCCCGAGGCGCCCGAAGCGACCAACTCGGTCGGCTTCTACCGCACAAACTTCACGGTAGACGAGGAATGGCTGGCAGGCAACCGTTCGGTCTATCTGAACTTCGGCGGCGTTGAAAGCTGCTTCTACGTCTGGGTCAACGGCTACGAAGTAGGCTACAGCGAAGGCAGCTACGATGCATCCGAATTCGACATCACACCCTACCTCAATAAGGACGGCAGTGAAAACCTGTTGGCTGTGATGGTTATCCGTTGGTGTGACGGCAGCTATTTCGAGAATCAGGATTTCCTGCGCTTGGCGGGTATTTTCCGCGACGTTTACATCCATTCTGCACCCGCAGTGCAGATCTTCGACTACAACGTGACCACCAAGCTCGACGATACCTACACCGATGCAACCCTTGATCTCTCGGTCGAGCTGCTCAACAAGAGCACCGACACGATTCCCGCCATCTACTCGGTCGACGTCAAGCTCTTTGATGCCGAAGGAACCAACCTGTTCGCCAATGATCCGCTGACCGTGTCGCTTGATAGGGAAGTGGCATCGGGCGAGAGTGCACAGCTCAAGCTGTCGCGGCTGATCAAGAAGCCGGAGCTCTGGTCGGACGAAAATCCCTACCTGTATACCTTGGTCATCACCCTCTATGATGCGAACGGCAGCTACTACGGCTCGATGGCACAGCAGCTTGGTATACGCGAGCTTACCTTTACCCGTACCACGGGCACTGCGCCGAATGGCAAGTATGACCTCGTGCTGCTTAACGGCAAGGAGATTCTCCTCAAGGGTGTCAACCGTCACGATACCTACGGTTACACGGGTAAGTATATCCCCAAGGAGATCTACGAAAAAGACCTCTCGATCATGAAGAGCATTAACGTCAATGCGATCCGTACCTCCCATTACCCCAATGACAAATACCTCTACTATCTCGCAGATAAATACGGCATCTTCGTTCTGGCAGAGGCAAACGTCGAGAGCCATTACGGTGTCAACGAATCGCAGACAGAGGAATATTTCACGGAGGTGCTCACCGACCGCATTATGTCACTGACCGAGCGGGAAAAGAACCGCACTTCGATCCTCATCTGGTCGATGGGCAATGAAACGACCCGCTCTCCCATCTTTGTAAAGCTGATGGCTGACCTGAAGAAGCGGGATGCGACCCGTATGGTGCATTTCGAATCCTACAGCGACCAGGGCGGCGTCGACCTGTCCTCGGGAATGTACAAGGGCACGGGGGATATGAACAGCAAGGGCAATGCCTCCAATAATATGCCCTGGATCAACTGTGAATACGCACACGCACTCGGAAATTCGCTTGGACACATCTATGAATACTTCCTGCCTGCCCGTGAGCACGACAACGTCCTCGGTGCATTCGTGTGGGAATTTGTCGACCATACCATCTATACACAGATTCCGCGCGGCTCGAATGACCTGTTGGGCACAGGCTACTACTATGCCGCAGGCGGTCAGTGGGGGGACACCATCAATTCGGGCTACTACTGCCAGGACGGCATCGTTTTCCCCGACCGTACCCTCCAGCCCGAAGCTTATGAGCTCAAATACGCTTACCAGAGCGTTTGGATCACTGCCGACTATGCAGAGCTGATCCAGGGCAAGGTCAACGTCTCCAACGAGTACAAGATCACCAATCTGTCCGAATACGATTTCAGCTACGAACTGCGCTGCAACGGCGTGGTGATCGACAGCGGTGAGCTCGAGATCAACTGTGCGCCCGGTGAGCAGGTGAGCGTCACCGTTCCGTATAAGATGCCCGCACAGCCCGAGGCAGAGGCTGAGTACAATCTGTCGATCTATACCAAGCTGAAGACCGACACGCTCTGGGGCAAGGCAGGCGACGTACTTGCGACCGAGGATTTTGATATCCCCGCAGACGTTGGACATATCGGCGTCGACCGCGGTGCAATGCCCGCGCTGACCGTCACTCAGGCGGACGACACGTCGATCGTCAACGGCGAAGGTTTCAGCGTTACCATTAATAAGATGAGCGGCACGATGACCTCCTACAAGGTGGACGGTGAAGAACTGCTCGCAGGTGCGATCGCACCCACTTACCGCAGAGCAAAGCTCTCGAACGACGTTCAGGCGTTCTGGGACAACGTAAGCGTAGGCGACATCGTTGCCTTTGAGGTGGAGATCGCCGCCGACAGCAAGAGCGTTGAGATCACCACCAAGCACGCGCTGAAGAATGCAGGCACGTCAACTCAGACGGTCGTATATACCGTCTATGGCGGAGGAGAGGTGACCATTACCGCAACGCTCGATGCGGATGCCTCCAAGGGTGAACTGGCACGCTACGGCATGACCCTGCCGCTTGACGTTTCCTATGAAAACATCGAATACTACGGCTACGGTGCAATCGAGAGCTTCAACGACCGTTCCCGTTTCTGCATCCCCGGTGTGTACACCTCTACCGTAACCGATGAATTCCTGCCCTACGGCTTCCTGCAGGATTGCGGCAACCGCACCCGCGTGCGCTGGTACGCACTGACCTCCGATCAGCTGGGCACGGGACTGTTGGTATCGAGCGACAACATGGAGGTGCAGGCGCTCCATTTCTCGGTGACCGACCTTGCAAATACCCAGATCATGTATCAGCTCCCGCAGGCGACAACGACCTATCTGACCGTTTCCTACGGTTCGCGCGGTACGGGCGGTGCATCGCTCGGACCGGACGTTATGTCCCAGTACCGTCTGCCAGTAGGCGCTGAGCTGACCTACAGCTTCACGCTGATCCCCTTCGAGAAAGGCGCTGACCTCGATGAGCTGGCAAAGCCTTGGCGCAGTGCTCAGACGCTGTCGCTTGACGACGTGAACAACGCGCTGGCTGATGAAGTAGACGAGATGATCCATTCGCTGGCAATGGGCGGCAACCTTGATACGGCTGATATCCGCGCTAAGTATGATACGTTGACCGACGCGCAAAAGGCGCTCGTTGAGCTCTATCAACTGCTGGTTTCGATCGAAAAGAACGGCTCGATTCAAACCACCATTAAGGATATGAACGGCAAATTCGATACGGCAGCCAATGTTGGTTATGTTGCCGAAGACAAAACTTCGCCCGTAGGCTCTGCCTTCAGCGGTAATTTCCTTGTTTCCGACAAAGACGGTGCAATCATGAACACCTTCTCGGGTCAGAATCAGTTCACGATCTCCGCATGGGTGAAATTGGGCGATTTCAACGCGGATAACGTCATTCTGTCAACAGGTGATACGCAAATGACGCTCAAGATCGATGGAAGCGGCCGCCTGGAGTTCTTCGTTTACGAAAACGGTTGGGACAATATCATTACCGTTCACCCCGCCGCCGCAGGGATCGGGGTAGGCGAATGGTTCAATGTAACCGCAGTGCGTGATGCACAAGGGCTGAAGCTCTATGTGAACGGTCAGCTGATCGGTGAGAAAGCGTTTATCGGTGTTGTGGGAAGCGCAACCACTTTGGGCGTGGGCGTGATGCCAGGTGCAGCCGGCAGAGCGCTCCGCGGTGATATGGCTGCGGCGCAGATCTACGACCGTGCGCTCACCGCTGACGAGATCGCAAGCCTCGATCCTGCTGTCGCAAAGGACGGTCTGGTTATGGGCTTCGATATGAGCAAGGCTACCATCAATGTTGATTGATTGATAATAAGGGGGAACCTTTTGAAAAAGGTTCCCCCTTTGCCCCCCTCGAAAACTTTTGAAAAGCACCAGACTACTTGCGGTGCATTATACTTTATCTCATTTGTAGGGACAGGCGTCCTCAACTGTCCGCCGTAGAGGTTTCATCGAATCACATATCGTCGAATCGTTCGAACGGCGGAAGCAAGCCCCCGCCCTACCATGTTTGGTGTAAAAATAAAAAACGCCCCCGAATGAAGGATTTTCGCGTTCTTCATTTGGGGCGATATGCTATATCTTTTTTGTAGGGACCGACGTCCTCGACGGTTCGAAAACGAATGGTTTCCCGTAATAATGAATTATGTGTAAATCCAAAGAACGGGCCGTCGAGGACGTCGGCCCCTACAGGGATAGTGTGAATCTATACAAAAAACGCTCCGAATGATGGATTTTGTGATCCATCATTCGGAGCGTTTTTTGTATAGATTCACACTATCCCTGTAG
>CAYRQA010000039.1:0-14139 GCA_964426285.1 uncultured Lachnospiraceae bacterium
AGGGCGGCAAATACTTGCCGCCACGGTTTGCCGCGTTGCGGTCTACCGACCAACCCGTAGGGAACGGTGCCCTCGACTGTCCCGTATCCAAATTAGGCGCTCACACCAACCTGTAGGGACAAGGCGTACTCCTTCGGCTTCGCCGAAGGAGACGACTGTCCGTCTTTGCATTTTCACATATCTTATTATTACGGAAAACCATTCGTTTTCGGGACATCGAGGGCGCCGTCCCCTACAAGGTTAGGCGCATCCCCTGCACCTTCTCTCGCAACATCCACAAAAAGGCGCCCTTTCGGACGCCTTTATTATAACATTATTACTCACGCTTGTCAAGCGGGATCACTTCGAGAACATGACCTTTTCGCTACTAAAGAGCTTGGTGAGCACCCAAACGAGCAGTCCGCTGACAACGACGTTGCTGAGCACTGTCACAATGATCTGCACGGGCGAATAGGTGAAGGAGAAGACACCGGTCATGCACTGCACGCTGTTGTAAAGCGGGATGCAGTAGAGGGGAAGCGCACTCGTAGCGCCGTCGCTGAACATGGTGCTCAGCCCGAGAAGCATGGTAATGATCATCAGCGGCATGAGCAGGGTGCCCGATTCCTTGACAGAATTGGCGAGCGCCGACAGGATCGAGACGAGCGATACGAGCACAAGCACCGTCGAGAAGATGACGAGCAGGAGCATCGCATAGTCGCCGACCGTATAGACCGACGCATCAAGCTCACCTGCCGCGCCCATGAGCTTGGGCAGAGAGAGGATCGTGCCCATGAAGCTGAAGAAGCCGCTGAAGAGTGCAAGCACGCTCAGGCTCGCGATCTTGCCGATGGCGAGCTCGCTTCGCTTGATGGGCGTGACCAGCAGAGTCGCGATCGTGCCTCTCTCCTTTTCGCCTGCGATCGATTCGGGCGCGAGCGCCATGCATCCGCTGTAGAGGAACATCATGAGCAGCATCGGGAGCAGCATCGAGAACATCATCGCAGTAGAGTCCTTTTCGGTAGCAAGGTCGTACTGCGCATCGCCCACGTTGATGTCGAATTTATTGGAGATCGCAGATTCATAGCCGTTGAGGATTCCCATAAAGCTATTATACGCGCTGTAAGACACCGTCTCGGCAGAGCTGTAGTAGATCTCGACCATGGGCGCAGGCTGTCCGATATCGGTATATTCCGATACCTTTTGATCGAAATCGGCAGGAAATACGGCATAAAGATCGACATTACCTGCTTCGACGTCCGCTTTCGTGCCGTCAACGAACTCGAAGGCAACTCCCTCTTCACCTTGACCTGCCGCTTGGCAGAGCGCCTCTACCGATGCAGGCAGATTTTCCGCCGCGACCGTATAGGCTTCGACATCCTCGGTGAACATCGTTTCAAGTGCATCCCCCATGAGTGAGTAGATGGCAAAAATGAGGATACCCGGCAGAATGGCGGTCAGAACCATGCGCTTATCTCCGAAAAAGCGGGCAAACTCCTTTTTCACGATCGTCAGGATATTTCTCACAGGACCTCGCCCCCTTTCAGGTCACGGTAAACGTTGAAGAAGGCATCCTCCATCGACAGTCCGTTACAGACCTCTTCGAGTGTGCCGTCCTTTACCATTTTGCCGTCGATAATGATGCCGACGCGGTCGCAGAGCTTCTCGACCAGACTGAAAATGTGGGTCGAAAGCAGGATGGTCTTCCCCTCGGCTCTCAGCTCCTCGAGAAAATCGGTGACCACGCGCGCGGTGAGCACGTCGAGCCCGTTGGTCGGCTCATCGAAGATGATGATATCGGGATCGTGCACGAGCGAGATGACCAGCGACGCCTTCTGCTTCATACCCGTCGAGAGGTTCGCCACCTTCACCTCGGCAAAAGCATCGATGCCGAAGCGTTTAAAGAGCCGCTCCTTGCGCTCCTTGGCGACATCGGCAGGCACGCCGTGCAGGTTCGAGAAGAAGTCGAAAAGGTAGTTCGGGGTGAAAAAGTCCTCGAGCTTCAGTTCACTGGTGAGAAAACCGAGTTTTTTGCGCACATCCGCTGAATTTTTCCCGACACTGATGCCATCAACGCTGATCTCGCCCGCATCGGGAGAAATGAGCGTTGCGATCATCCGAAGGGTGGTCGTCTTGCCCGCACCGTTCGGTCCGAGCAGACCGTAGATCTCCCCTTTTTTCACCGAAAAGGAGAGCCCATCGACCGCCACCTTTGCCTTTTCGGTCGTTTTGTTGAGCTTCTGCTGTTTCGGAGATAGTTTGAAGACTTTTCGTAAGTCTTTGACTTGAAGTATTTCTTCCATGTTGTTTCCTTTCGCAGTCTTGTTGTTTCAGAAGGTCATCATCTGATCGTGATTGTATTATAGCACATCATGGCTGTTTTGTCAAGTACAATCTTATGATTGCATCAAAATGTCCCGTTGTTTCGGTTTGTCTGCCGTTTTGCCGCAAAAAAACGGTCGCAAACGAGCAATACGCTCATTCGCAACCGTTTTGAATGAAATATTTTCGACAGAAAATGGCTTACCGAGGTCTGCCGCCCATGCCGCCGAGCGGTTCGGGCGGCTGTTCACCCATATTGCCGCCGGGTTGACCGCCGGGCATTCCGCCGGGCTGACCGCCCATGCCGCCGTTGGAGGTAACGGTCGAGCCGAGGGTCACTTCGACAAGCGCGCTGCCGCCGCCAACCGTACCGCTCACCAGACCGTCCTCGCCCACCCCCTCGGCGCTTCCGCCCAAATAAAGGGTGTAGCTGCTGCCCACTTCAAGTCCGGGCGAACTGACTACGATATTTTGTGCATTCTTGAGCAGCTTCACCGCAACCACGGCATTGCCGTCGCCGTCAAGGATATAGAACAGTCTGCCGCTTTGCAGTGAGGTGTTATAGCTGATCGAGCACTGCGCCGAATTGGACGAGGGCGCCTCTGCCATGCCCGATGCGCCGTATGCGATGAGCACACCGCCGTCCACCCTGATCTCATAGCCGCCGTCACCGCAATCGAGTGCACCGTTGCCGCTGTTGGTCGGTCCTGCCACGAGCACTGTGCCGCCGCTGACCACGACGTTGCCGTTCGAATCGATGCCGTCGCCGCTCGCATTGACGAAGAGATAGCCGCCGCTGACCGTGATCGTCTGACCGACCGTACCGACGTTGAGCCCGTCGTCGACCGCCTCGAGCACGCGTGCAGACCCGCCGCAGATAGTCAGCGAACCGCTTGCCTCGATGCCCTCATAGGCATAGTGCACGACCACATCCCCGCCCGCGATGGTGAGATTGCTGTCGGCAGAGAGCCCCTTGCTGTTGGCTCGGTAAGCCTCGCAGTAAGCCGTGACCTCCAGTTTCGTATCGTCGCCGACGATCAGCAAATCGCCATCGGCTTTGACGGCGTGACCGGTGCTGACCACCTTCACAGTGCCGCCCGTGATCTCGAGCAGTCCGCCCGACTGAAGTCCCTTGGAGGTGATCTTGTAGTAGCCGTCCGAGTTGACCTCGTAGCCGTCCTGCGAGTAAGAACCGCCGCCCATACCGGGACGACCCATGCCGCCGAAGCCGCCCGTACCGCCGTTTTCGGTCGATCCATCCGCTTCGTAGAGCTTGCGATCGGTCCCCGTAGTGGTAACGTCGATCTTGCCGCCGCGAATGAGCAGACAGCGTGAGGCATCGAGCCCGTCGCCCTCGGCGCTGAGGGTCAGCGAACCGCCCTCGATCCAGATATAGCCGTGTTCGGTATTGGTCTCCTCGGTACACTGAATGCCGTCGCCGCCCGCATCAAGGGTAATATTGCCATCCTTGATGGCGACCGCGTTTTTGCCCTTGAGGGCGTCGCCTTCTGCCTCGACCGAGATGGTGCCGCCGACGATCTTGAGCGTCTTCTTTGTGAAAATGCCGTGATGATAGGTCGATTTCACCGCAAGCGAGCCGCTTCCGTTGATCGTCATGGCGCATTTGGCGTGAATCGCACCGCCCGTGCGGGTGTTGGGGTCTTCCTCACCCTCCTCGACGTCGATATAGCCGCTGCCTGTGTCGTTGACGCTATTTTCACTGCCCTCGGCGAGGGTGATGACCAGCTTGTCTGCGCTTTCGCAGAGGATGGGTGAAGCATCGCCGTAGGTGACGGAAAATCCGTCCAACACAAGCTGAACCTTGTCGTTCGGAGAGGCTTCCACAAGCACCTGCCCGTCAAAATTCCCCGAGAGCAGATAGCAGCCCGCCGAGGTGATCGTCAGCTTTCCGTCTTTCAGCTGAGCGCCGTCCCCCGTGATCTCGACGCTCTTTCCGCTCGCCGCTACCGTTGCGGTAGGGTTGTTGTAACTGTCATTGAGATCGGTTGCCGTATAATTAACGGTGATCTCGGTCGAAGGCTGCACTTGCACGCCCGAGGGGTCGGTCATATTCCCGCCGTTCTGAAGCGCATGCACCTCATCGTCGGTCTGCCCCTCTTTTTGAGTACAGGCGACTACCGACAGGCAGATGAGCATCGCCATTGCAAGGGCAAGCAGTCGTTTATTCGACATCCAAACGGTCATTTTTATATACATTCCTTTCCAAAGTTGCTTGATACGTCTGTTTCGACCTTATATTACCCCGCAAAAGTGAAGATTATATGAAAATTCTTTGAAAATCGGGGGAAAATAGAAACAGAGCGACGGGATCGCTCTGTTCTGATCAAACATCCGCGTGAATGTCCGCTTTCGGCAACTTCGCCCAATCGAAGTGCGCGAGCAGTTCGCGCGCAGAGAGCGGCTCGTTCCGGTCGATCTGTCCTGCCGCATAGGCGATCACACCGACCACCTCCTCCGCACGGTAGCGGCTGCGCAGTGCACCTGCGTCGAGCACCCCCTCCCGTTTGGCAAGGCGATTGCCCTCTGCATCGGTCATGAGCGGAATATGGTAAAAGGTCGGCACCTCAAAGCCGAGCTGGCGGTAGAGCCAGATCTGCCGCGCCGTTGAGGAGAGGAGGTCAGCCCCCCGCACCACCTCGGTCACACCCGAGAGCGCATCGTCGAGCACCACCGCAAACTGGTAGGCAAAGACCCCGTCCGAGCGCCGCAGGATGAAATCACCGCACTCGTCAGGCAGATGCTCGCTGTATGCGCCCATCACGCCGTCGGTGAAGGCAACCGTCTCGTTCGGCAGGTGCACCCGCAGTGCGGGTCTGCGTCCCGCAGGCGGCATATCGCCCGCTCGGTACGCCCGATAGCACCGACCGCTGTAGATGGGTTGTCCGTCGCTGAGATGAGGCGCAGAGGCGGCGTGCAGTTCCGCTCTCGAGCAATAGCAGGGGTAGATTTCGGCTTTCGAGCGCAGCTTTTCGAACCACTGCTCGTAGATCGCACTCCGATTCGACTGCCAGAGCGACGCATCCTCGCCGCCCTCCCAATCGATGCCCAGCCAGCGCAGATCGTCGAAGATTAGTGCGCGCTGTTCGGTAAAATTACACCGCGCGGCATCAAGGTCCTCGATGCGCAGGATAAACCCGCCGCCCTTCTTTCTTGCCGACAGCCACGCCATCAGCGCACAGTACAGGTTGCCCAGGTGCATTCGTCCGCTCGGGGTCGGGGCAAATCTGCCCACTTCTTTGATCATACTCGCCTCCGTGTCGCTTTGAACTTCTTCATTATATTATACACGCACCCGTCGCTTTGCGCAAGTCCTTTTGCCAAAATTAATCCGCACGATTGATCGCTCAAGGAGCGCTATCATTGTTTCAGAAAAATATTTTTCGTTTTTGACCACTTTTTTGTGCTCATTGTACAAATTGAAGACAACGGACGAAAAAAAACAAAAAAACTATTGCATTTTTTGACAATCTGTATTATTATATAAGTGTATCACTATGAATATGCGTAAGTTATACGATTTTGCCAACCAGATAATATCACGATAGAATACCAAGGAGATTTTGTTATGCCTACATTCAGAAAAATCGGTGTGCTCACATCGGGTGGCGATGCCCCCGGCATGAACGCCGTTATCAGAGCGGTTACCCGCAGTGCCCACGCAAACGGCGTTGAGGTCGTGGGGATCTACGAAGGATACAAGGGACTTATCGAGAGAAACGTAAAGATCCTCGGTCAGAGAGACGTATCCAATATTTTGAATCACGGCGGCACCTTCCTCTATACCGCCCGCTGCCCCGAATTCAAGGAAGAATGGGGTATGCAGAGGGCAAAGGAAACCTGTGCGGAGTATGAGATCGACGGCATCATCGCCATCGGCGGCGACGGCACCTTCCGCGGTGCGACCGACCTGTCGATCCGCGGCATCCCCTGCATCGGCATCCCCGGCACCATCGACAACGATATCACCGCCACCGATTACACCATCGGCTACGATACCGCTATGAACACGGTCGTCGAAATGGTCGACAGACTGCGCGATACCTGTGAATCGCACCTGCGCTGCAACGTCGTTGAGGTCATGGGCAGAAATGCAGGCTATATCGCACTCAACGCAGGCATCGCAGTCGGCGCTACCGCCATCTGCCTGCGCGAGATCCCCTTCTCCGAGGACGAGATCATCGAGCGCATCGAGCAGGCGAGAGCCGAGGGCAAGCGCAACTTCATCGTCATCGTCTCCGAGGGACTGGGCACCGATTACTCCGAGGCACTCACCAAGAAGATCGAAGCTGTCACCGGCATTGAAACCCGTTTTGCCCGTCTCGCACACGTCGTTCGCGGTGGCTCGCCCACGCTGACCGACCGCACCATCGCGTCCGAAATGGGCTCGGAAGCAGTTCGTCTCCTGCTCGACGGCAAGAGCGACCTGGTTGTCTGCCGCAGAGACGGCAAGATCTGCTCGTCCGAGATCAAATATGCACTCACCCTCGACAAGCTCTTCAAGTCCAAGTACGCAGGCTACAAGAAGGCAAACGAGGAAGAACTGCTCGCCGACTACACCGATGAGCAGAAGGCGGAAATGAACGCATTCTGCGCCGCAAAGCTGGCTGATATGCGCCGTCTCTACGATATCGCGATGGAGATTTCCAAATAAAGTATACAAACAAGCACTTTTCCGAGCTTTTCTCGGATCAAAAGGAGGAAGCGGAACCGTCTTCCTCCTTTTTTGTTCATTTGCTTCACCTCACACTTTTCAAGCGCCTGCGCTGCACGCGGCACAGAAAGGAGCGCCCATGCTCTCGACACTCACCTCCGCCGCTATTTTCGGCGCAGACGGACTGACCGTCACCATCGAATGCGACGTTTCGGATAAGCTCCCTGCTTTTGAGATCGTCGGTCTGCCCGACAATGCCGTCAAGGAGGCGCGCGAACGCATCCGCACCGCCTGCGAAAACAGCGGTTTCCCCTTCCCCGAAAGCGCCATCACCATCAATCTCGCCCCTGCCGACCTCAAAAAGAGCGGCTCTGCCTTCGATCTCGCCATGCTCACCGCCATTCTCAACGGCGCAGGTGTGATTGGGGGCGATCTCTCCCAAAAATGCTTCATCGGCGAGCTGTCATTGTCGGGTGAAGTGAGGAGCGTCCGCGGCGTGCTCGGCATGGTGCTCGGCGCCGCATCTCACGGCGCCGAGGAGATCTATGTACCCGTCGCCAACGCCGCCGAGGCGTCGGTCGTGAAGGGCGTGCGCATCTACAAAGTGCCCAATATCAGAGAACTGGTATCGGCGCTCAACGGCAGGAGCACGCTCGAAGAGGGCGTATTCCTGCCGCCCTCCCCCAAGGCAAGGGCATCGATGCCCGATTTCGCGGAGGTCAAGGGGCAGGAGCGCGCCAAGCGTGCGCTCGAAATTGCCGCCGCAGGCGGACACAACATCCTGCTCATCGGTCCTCCCGGCACGGGCAAGAGTATGCTCGCCAAGCGGCTGCCCTCGATCCTGCCCGAAATGACCTTTGACGAATCGATCGACACGACCAAGATCCACTCGATCTCGGGCATTCTCCCCGAAGGGAGCTCGCTCGTCTCAGTGCGCCCCTTCCGTTCGCCGCACCACACCACCTCTGCGGCGGCACTTGCGAGCGGCGGCACGATCCCTACACCCGGGGAAGTCTCGCTTGCGCACAACGGCGTGCTCTTCCTCGACGAGCTGCCCGAATTCAACAAACAGGTGACCGAATCGCTCCGTCAGCCGCTCGAGGACGGCGTGATCACCATCACCCGTGCGGCGGGTCGCTTCACCTTCCCCTGCCATTTCATGCTCGTTTGCGCGATGAACCCCTGCAAGTGCGGCTATTACGGGCATCCCACCCGCAAATGCACCTGCAAAAAGGATGATATACAGAAGTATATGTCGAAGATCAGCGGTCCTCTGCTCGACCGCATCGACATTCAGATCGAAGTGCCCTCGCTTACATATGAGGAGCTGTCGGATGACAGAACGGTCGAGACTTCCGCAGAGGTACGCGCCCGCGTAAATGCCGCACGGCAGATCGCCGCCGAGCGCTACAAGGACTGCGAAACACCTGTGCACTCGAACAGTGCGATGTTGCCCGCGCAGATCAGGCAGTTTTGCAAGCTGGACGAGAGCGCATCGGCGCTGATGAAGGCGGCGTTCGACCGTCTCGGGCTCTCCGCACGCGGTCACGACCGCATCCTGCGCGTCGCCCGCACGATCGCCGACCTCGCAGGCTCGGATGCCATCCGCGCCGAACACATCGCCGAAGCCATCCAGCTGAGAAGCCTCGATCGCAAGTATTGGTAACGGCAAGGGTTCTGCCCTTGCATTCCGGCAGGAACCTTTTGAAAAAGGTTCCTGCACCTCCAAAACTTCTTTTAAGGTCGGCAAATACTTGCCGCCCACTTGAAGCTTTGCGCGATCGTTTTTCAAAAGGTTTGGTCGAGCTTTTTCAAAAGCTCGCAGGTTCCAAGGGCGGCGCCCTTGGTCGCGCGTCGCAACGCGCGAAAGCTCTTTGCCTGAGAAGCGATTTCTCTCTTTTTGGTTCTTTTTCTCTCTTTCAAGAAAAGAGAGAAAAAGAACGGAGCGAAGGATTTTAAGAAACAATATCAAGGAAGTGACCTATGTCAAACATCATTGAGATAACCCGCTTAAATAAGCATTTCGGCGAGGTAAAAGCCGTGCAGGACCTCTCCTTCCACGTCAAGGAGGGCGAGCTCTTCGCCTTTCTCGGCGTGAACGGTGCGGGAAAGAGCACGACCATCTCGATCCTTTGTGGTCAGTTGGCGAAAGATAGCGGAGAAGTGCGTATCGACGGACAGGACATCGACGAGCATCCCGATGGCGTCAGCCGCGAGCTCGGCGTAGTCTTCCAAAACTCTGTGCTTGATAAGGCGCTTTCGGTCAGGGATAACCTCGAGTGCCGCGCGGCGCTCTACGGCATCAGAGGCAAAGCCTTCGAAAAGCGCCTTGCCGAACTCGCTGGTCTGCTTGATTTCAAAGACCTCTTAAAATGCACGGTCGGTAAGCTTTCGGGCGGTCAGCGCCGCAGGATCGACATCGCACGCGCGCTCCTGCACTCGCCGCGCATCCTCATCCTCGATGAGCCGACCACTGGACTTGACCCGCAGACCAGACAGACGCTTTGGACGGTCATCGAAGACCTGCGCCGCGAGCAGCATATGACCGTTTTCCTCACCACGCATTATATGGAGGAAGCGGCTGATGCCGATTACGTCATCATCCTTGACAGCGGTAAGATCGCCGCCGAGGGAAGCCCGCTTGAGCTCAAAAATGCCTATACGGGCGATTATGTGACCCTTTACAACGTCGACGAATCGCAGGTTAAGGCGCTCGGTATCCCCTATGAGCCGCTACGCGACGGATACCGCCTGTCGGTCGAGCACACCGCCAAGGCGACCGAACTCATCATCGCCCATTCCGGGCTTTTCCGGGATTATGAGATCGTCAAGGGCAAGATGGACGATGTTTTTCTCGCCGTCACGGGTAAGAAACTAAAGGAAGGGGAGGGAAAATAAGATGCTTTGGGCACTCATCAAACGCAATACCAAGCTCTTCTTCAAAGATAAGGGGATGTTCTTCACCTCGCTCATTACGCCGATGATCCTGCTCGTCCTTTACGCTACCTTCCTCAGAAACGTCTACGAGGACTCCTTCATGAGCTCGCTCCATGCCTTCGGCGCGACGGTGTCTGACAAGCTGATCGACGGTATGGTCGGCGGACAGCTCGTTTCCTCTCTGCTCGCCGTGAGCTGTGTGACCGTCTCCTTCTGCTCTAACTTTTTGATGGTGAACGATAAGGTCACGGGCGCAAGGAGCGATCTCACCATCACGCCCGTGAAGAAATCGACGCTCGCACTCAGCTATTATGTTGCGACACTGCTTGCGACCCTCATGATCTGCTTTGCCGCGGCGGCAGTCTGCTTCATTTACCTCGCCAACGTCGGCTGGTACCTGTCGGTGGGCGATATTCTGCTCCTTCTGCTCGATGTCTTCCTGCTGACCATGTTCGGTACGGCGCTTTCGAGCATCATCAACTTCTTCCTTTCCTCGCAGGGACAGATCTCTGCGGTCGGCTCGATCGTCAGCGCAGGCTACGGCTTCATCTGCGGCGCGTATATGCCGATCTCGCAGTTTTCGGAGAGTCTGCAAAATGCGCTCGCCTTCTTCCCGGGTACGCACGGCACCTCACTGCTCCGCAATCATATGCTCCGCAGCGTCTATGAAGAGATGTCCTCGGTCGGCTTCCCGAACGAGGTGATTGAATCGATCAAGGATTCGGTCGACTGCAATATCTACTTCTTCGGTGAAAAGGTCGATATGACGGTCATGTACGCCGTCCTTGTCGGCACGGTCGTCGCACTGGTGGCGGCATATGTGGTTGTCAATATGATGAATAAGGGAAAGAAAAGGAAATAGCCCCCAAAATAATAATCATGCCCGACGAGTATTCGTCGGGCATTTTCATAAAGTTCTTGGAGATTCTTAAGAACCTTCTTTCAAGAAGGTTCTTAAGCGGAGTTTGAGGCGGAGCCTCAATTTAATTTCTTTTCAATCAACTTGAGCGCATCGGGCAAAAGGTCGTCGGGGATCGTCTCGATCGCACCGCTGTCGCAGAGGGTGGCAAGGCGGGGATCGATCGGGAGTTTGCCGAGGATGTCGAGCCCGTACTCGGCGGCGACCGCTTCAATGTGGCTGTCGCCGTAGATGCGGTGCTCTTTGCCGCAGTCGGGGCAGACGAAGTAGGAGTAGTTCTCGACCAGACCGAGGATGGGGACGTTCATCATCTTCGCCATGTTGACTGCCTTTTCAACGATCATAGATACCAGCTCCTGCGGGGAGGTCACGATGATGATGCCGTCGATGGGGAGCGACTGGAATACAGTCAGCGCCACGTCGCCCGTTCCGGGAGGCATATCGACGTACATATAGTCGACGTCGCCCCAGCAAACGTCGGTCCAGAACTGCTTGACTGCGCCTGCGATGACAGGACCGCGCCATACGACGGGCATGGTCTCATCCTGCAGGAGCAGGTTGATGCTCATCAGCTTGATGCCCGTGGTGCTCGAGAGGGGGAGCATACCCGCATCGTTGCCGATGACTTCGCCCTTCGCACCGAAAATTTTGGGGATGGACGGACCGGTGATGTCGGCATCGAGGATCGCGGTCTGCTTGCCGCTCTTTTGGGTCGCAACTGCCATGAGCGAGGTCACGAGCGATTTGCCGACGCCGCCCTTGCCGCTGACGACGCCGATGATCTTTTTCACACGCGACTGGGGATTTGCCGCCTCGATCATGCTCTCCTTGCTGCGGGAGGAGCAGCTCGACGAGCAGGTCGAGCAGTCGTGCGTGCAGCCCTCGGGCGTTTTATTTTCTGCCATATGATATTACCTTCTTTCGTGTATACGGGATTTTACTTTGGAACCTTCGCCGCGCAGCGGCGGAGATTCGGGAAGACACCCATCTGTGTTCGCAGATACTACAGGGTGTCTTCAGTATAACACAAAAAAGCGCATTTGACAAGCACAAATGCGTTTTTTTTGAAAAGGATCGATCAAAAACCTTCTGTCAGCAGGCGTTTTGCCATTTCGATCAGCGCGTCTCTGTCGTTCTCGACCGTTCCGTCGATCACGGCATCGAGTGATTTGGCTTGCAGCTCGCCGATCTGCTTTCCTTTTGCGCCGAGCGCAAGCAGATCGCGCCCGTTTATCGTGAGATCGTTCACCGAAAGACAGACGTTTGTCCCCTTCAGCGCTTCGAGATCGGCAAACACCCTCGGCAGTGCCGAGGCGCGCCCGTGCGTGCGGGCATATTCGGCTTGCGCGGCGGCATCGCAGACCTTGAGCGCCAGCAGGCGCTCGATCCGCTCGAATCCGTGCGCCGCGAGCAGGCGGTGCAGGTCGGCGGTCGTCTCGGGCAGATCGATGTCGTGATGCTCAATAAGAAAACAGACTTCATCGCGCGTGCGCTTGTCCGAATGCAGGCGCTCGAAGATGGCGCGTGACATTTCAGCTGACACCTTCGGGTGTCCCTTGAAGTGATCGCGCCCCTTTTCGTCCCGCCTGTGACAGCTCGGCTTGCCGATATCATGGAGCAGTGCCGCCCATCGCAGGACGGTGTCGCTTCGGTCGGTGGCATCGAGCACACCGAGCGTGTGCGCCCACACGTCGAGGTAGTGGTAGGGGGTGCGCTGTTCGAAGGAGAAGCAGGGCTCAAGCTCGGGAATGATGACGGCGATCACATCGGCAAATTCGGCGAGCATTTTCGCCGCCGAAGCGCCGCACAGGAGCTTGTTCAGCTCGGTGTAGATGCGCTCTGCCGCCACGGGGCGCACCAATTCTTTGCATCGGTGCAGGGAAGTAGCGGTCTCGATTTCGACCCTGTAATCGCAGATGGCGGCAAAGCGGAGGGCGCGCAGGATGCGCAGTCCGTCCTCTTCGAAGCGGCGGTCGGGCTCACCGACACAGCGGATGAGCCGTCGCTCGATGTCCCCTCTGCCGTCGAAGGGGTCGCAAAAACCGCGCGCGGGCGAATATGCCATCGCATTGACGGTGAAATCGCGGCGGGCGAGGTCTTCCTCGATCGAATCGACGAAGTGTACGCTGTCGGGGCGGCGATGGTCGGAATAGCCTTCTTCGGTACGGTAGGTGGTGATCTCGTAGGGGATGTGATCGATGACGAGGGTCTGCGTGCCGTGGGCGATGCCTGTGGGGATGAGGTTTTCGCCGACGAAGACGGCGGCGACTTCATCGGGGGTGGCAGAGGTGGCGATGTCCCAGTCGTGAGGGGGGATGCCGCGGATGAGATCGCGGAGCGCACCGCCGACCGCGTATGCGGAGTGCCCCGCTCCTTCGAGCCGAGCGAGGATGTCGGCGACGACGGGCGGGATATTCAGTTGAATGTTGACCATCGGGGGTGCTCCTTTCGGGGGGCGTTCCGGGGATTGTTGATGAAAATTCTTAGTTCCTGAGAGACAGGGGGACGAGTTCGGCAAGCCGAACTCGCGGACCATCGGGGGCGCCGAAGTAATTGAGGGTGAGAATGAACCATCTCAAACGCCGAAGTTTCCGCACTTCGCCGTAGGAGAAGTGATGCCCCCTCTCTCAAACTCCCCCACATCTTCCTTGGCTTATTCCTTGTGCTGTGTATGTTAATTAAATGTTTGGGCGGCAAGTACTTGCCGCCCTTTAATAAAGTTCTTTGCCCAGCTTTCTTTCAAGAAAGCTGGCGGAGTTTGAGGCGGAGCCTCAAATATGATTCATTTATTTCACAATCGTGCCGTAGCAAGTGCCGAAGGCGCAAGCGGCGTTCGATTCATCGGTGTCGATGTGCATAGCGAGGGCATAGGTGGGGGAAACACGGACGATTACGTCACCGAAGATGGTAGCGCGCTCGGGGGTGTCGAGCTTGACCGAAACGACGTCCTTATCGGCGACACCGAAGGCTTCGGCATCGGCGGGGGGCATGTGGATGTGGCGCTTGGCGATGATCACACCCTCGGTGAGTTCGATCTCACCTGCAGGTCCGACCAGCTTGATGCCGGGCGTGCCTGCTACGTCGCCGCTCTCGCGAACGGGAACGCTCTTAAGTCCGAGTGTGCGGGCATCGGTGAAAGAAAGCTCAACCTGAGTGTCTTTGCGGACGGGACCGAGCACGCTCACCTTGAGCGAGCCCTTGGGACCGACGAGCTCGACCTTCTCTTCGCAGGCGAACTGACCGGGCTGAGAAAGATCCTTTTTGTTGTGGAGCTCGGCGCCCTCACCGAACAGGGTCTCGACGTCGGCGG
>CAYRQA010000040.1:0-13963 GCA_964426285.1 uncultured Lachnospiraceae bacterium
CTTAAACAGCGCGGCAAATGCTTGCCGCGCCAAGAGAAAAATCAGCCGACGAGTATTCGTCGGCTATTATAACTTCTTGGTAGAGGGTATAAGGGAGATCCCTTCTTTCAAGAAGGGGGCTCCCTTATACGATCAATTCATTCCTTTATATGCCCGATACTTCTCGGCGACGACCTTCATGTCGGCGAGCATTTGCTCCTTGTAGGTCGGATTGCCGCGCAGAAGGAGGGAAGGGTGGTAGACGGCGGTCATCTCGAAGGCACCCTTCTGCACCCATGTGCCATGCTCCTTGGTGATCTTGTAGTCGGGCTTGATGAGGCGCATAGCGGCGATCCTGCCGAGGCAGACGATCATTTTCGGGCGAATGAGCTTGACCTGCTCGCGCAGATAGTCGATGCAGAAGTCCTGCTCGCCCTCCTCGGGATCGCGGTTTTTAGGCGGGCGGCACTTTAAAATGTTGGTGATGTACACATCCTCGCGGGGAATGTCGACCAGCTCTAAGTATTTGTCGAGCAGCTTACCTGCACGACCGACAAAGGGTACACCCGACAGATCCTCGGTCTCCCCCGGTGCTTCGCCGACAAACATAAGGACGGCGTTCGGATTGCCCGTACCGAATACCAAATTGGTGCGTGTCTGCCCGAGCGAGCATTTCCGGCAGCTCATGCAAGTTTCTTTTAACTGTTCCAGTGACGTCATAATAACTCCTTGTATGAAACATCCTGCCGTGCAAGCATTTGCACGACTATCATAAGTTCTTTGCGTCGCTTTCTCTTACAAGAAAGCGACCGGGGCTTGGGACAGAGCCCCAAATATAAATTCTTAAACCGCTAAGATTGATAGCTGCTCGACCGCATGGTCGGTGATAAGCGGCAGACAATGCTCACGCAGGTAGCTCAGATTCAACTCGGGAAGCGGCTTGCCGAACTCGGCGAGAATGCCCGAAGAGTTGACCGTTCCCGCGATCCGCTCGGTTTGGTTGCCTGCAAGATAGAGGTAGTAACTGTCCTGCGACTGACGGGGGAGCTCGTGCGGTTGATGCCATGCACTGCTGTCGCTGTTGTAGCCCTGTGCAGCTAAGATTTTGCAAGCTGCGAGCATCTTCGAGAGCGAATCAAAGTAGCAGATGATCTCGCCGTAGAGCTTGGGCAGAACACCGCAGACGGTGAGTGCCATCGTCTTGTCGTCGGCAAGCGTCAGCGTATCAGAGGCGGACGGTGCGGCGGTCACGAACATCTCACAGCCGCCCGTCTTGGAGGTATAGATCTGCACACAGACCTTAGAGGCGGCGGCATCAAAGCCTGTGGCGTGCTTGGCATCGTCGAGGATCGCCCAGAACGCCCGTCTCGTTTCAGTGCTGGCATAGTCGAGCGCTGAAAGATCCATGCCGTATAAGATCAGTTCGTCTTTGGTGAGGGTGATTTTTAGTTTGCTTTCTCCTATTCTCAGAAAATCCATATGTATACTCGCTTTCTGCAAAGTTGCTTACTTCAATATATACATATTATAATAAAATCGTTCGAAAAAAGAAAGTCTAAATATTTGCCGAAAAAGGGAATCAGCCCCATCGGGTTCGAAAGATGAGTTTGTGCTTTTGCTTAACGAACCATTTCGTGCGGCGGAATCGGATCGCCTTGCATTTCGTGATCGGTTTCGACGAGCTCTTTGGCTTTGGAGACGGTGAGATAGAAGAGCACCACCCATGCAATACGGAAAATGGCGGCAATCAACCAGAAGGAAGGGTAAATGAAGGAGAGTGCGGTCTGGATGGGGGAGAGAATGGCGCAGATGTAGCCGAGCAGTTTCATGATCTTCACGCGCAGATATGTGGTCTTGGGCTCGAACTCTTTTGCAGTAGGCAGAAGCGCCTCCCATTCGGCGTACTCATCCGCTTCCGCGGCTTTTTTCTCGACTTTGGGCGTATATTTTAATAAAATGGCATTGAGCAGAGCGGTCAGACTGTGAACAAATATGAAAAACAGGATCGCTTCGACGACGGTCAGAACGCAGAGCAGGATGAAGCCGTCGAGCGCAACAAAGTCTTTCTTGATCGAGATCTCGAGTACCGCGGCGTAGGAAAGGGTAAGCCCTTCTTGCTCGGAATCGAACATGGAGCCGAAGATCAGCCGCATATAGACGAGGTTGTAGACCCATACCGCCGCACTTACGATGGTGTAGATCAGTGCCCGACGAAGCGTTTTAGTGGCTTCCGACTTGAAGTAGGGGATGAGATGCCGAGCCGCTATGAAGATTAAAAGCGCAAAAATGGCGTGCGGCAGGTAATTGAAGCCGTCGAAGGGAAGCTCGATCGAAAGAATCGATGCTGCAAGCAGCACGATCAGCGAAAAACGTAGTGCATGATAGAGCTTCGCAGAGGGACTTTCACCGACGGTATAGCGGTATCTTTCCTCGAGCATATCGATGTAGACCTTGTCGGATTGAACAGCCTTCAGATAGCTTCGAATGCGAATAAACCAAAAAATACCAAAGGCAAGTGAGACGATGGCACCGAAGATGTTGAACGCCACGCGATAACGCGCAAGCGAGTTGATGCCGTGTACGGTGACTTCACCGTATTCGGTGCTCGAGAGAAGCGAGCATTCGGGCAGGATGCAAAGTGCCTGTCGTGCGATTACGAAGATCGAGGTAACCAGCTTGGTTTCCGACCATTTTCCGAAGACTGCAGTGCTTTCGCCGCGCTCGGCAGTGTAGCAGAAGCCCTCGAACATGGAATTGAAAGCTATGAACGAGAGATACCCCTCGACCAGACCAAAGCAGAATACGACGATGAGCAGCCAGAGCTGATCGTCACCGCCCGCAAGCGCAAGGGTAAAGATCCGCGCGAGCGTGATGAGGAAGAGGTTGCGGAAGGAACGATATGCCGCTTCAAAATCGGCAGAGAGCTTGGATGCTTTGACAAGTCCCTTCAATATGAAGGCATAGCCGATAAAATCGGGCAGCAAATCGAAGATACTGATGCTCGGGTTCAAAAGAAAGAAACATCCGATGATCAGATAAGCAAATCCCATGAGAATCCTCCTTTTCAGTCGGGGAGACCGATTATTTCTTGTTTTGGCTCTTTTCAATCAGCTTCATGAGCGGATTGGGGATGAGCGGTTTGGGCTCTTCATCGGCGTAGATGATGCGTGCGTAGCAGGAGTAGAGGTAGTAGAGCATATAAAAGAAGCTGAAATAGATGATCAGCAGTGCGGTTATTGCCACCGCGGGCGGGAGCTGTGCGGGCAGAACCATCTGCATCAGATAGCATACCGTCGTCAGGATCATCGCAGAATAGGAACGCTTGACGATCTTGAGCAGTCCGACTTCATTTGCCAGCTCTTTGATGCCGAGACAGAGGTAGATGTGGAAGAAGACGAGCAAGGGGGAGTGGATGTAGTTGACGTAGGAGAGCAGGATGGCGATCGGTCTTTGAAAAAATCCGAAGAGCGCGATCAGCTCAGAACTGAAGATGACAGCGCCGATTGCGATGAGCGGAATGGTCAGCCACCACGCGAAGGTGAAATTTTTGGAGTAGGGACGCAGTTTTCTCAGTCCCAATAAAAAGAGGATGTAACCGAGCACGTCGGGCAGAATGTCAATACCAAGCCCCAGCTCGGTATTGATCTGCATCCCGACCGTCAGCATCAGCAGATATCCGACAAAAAGCAGACCAAAGCCCATGTGAGTATCCTTTCTGATTGTATTTTAACGTGGGCGGCAAGTATTTGCCGCCCTAAAAAAGTTTTTGGAAGTGCAGAAAACTTTTTTTTCAAAAAGGTTTCTGCCGGAGCTCGAGGCAGCGCCTCGAATGAATTACTTCATTCACCCATGCCGCAGCATTTCTTGTATTTTTTGCCGCTTCCGCAGGGGCAGGGATCGTTAGGTCCGATCTTTTTGGCAGGACCGCGGCTGATCGGCATGGGGCGTGCGGGCATGGGACGGGCAGGCTGACCGGGCTGAGCGACAGGACCGACGGGACGGGGTTGAGCGGAACGGGGGGCTGCGGAGACAGCACCGGGTCTGCCTTCACCGGTCACCTTGGCGACCGCTTCACGGCGGATGGGCTGTTGCTTTACCACCGACAGGATGCCGCGAACCGTGCCGAGCTGGATTTGGGAGACCATCTCGGCGAACATATCAGCACCCGCGATGCGGTATTCATTGAGCGGATTACGCTGTGCATAGGCATTGAGCCCGATCGAGCCGCGCAGGTCGTCCATTGCGTCGATGTGGTTCATCCAACGCATATCGACGTTTCTCAGCAGGATGACACGTTCGATCTCGCGCATCTGTTCTGCGCCGAACATTTCTTCCTTGGAGGCATAGATCTTCATGGCGCGCTCGTCCAGCATTTCGGTAAGCTGTTCGGGCGTGAGGGCTTCGAGCTCTTCGTCGGTATACTTGAAATCCTCGGGCGTGCAGAGGAAGCCGAAGAAGTGCGTGCGCAGTTCTTCGAATGCCCATTCGGACTTGTTTTCGGAAGCACAGCAGTTGTGTACAGCCGTCTCGATCGATTCATGGATCATCGATTCGATCTTCTCGTGCATATCCTTGCCGTCGAGTACCTCACGGCGCTGTGCGTAGATGAGGTTACGCTGCTGGTTCATGACGTCGTCGTAATTGAGGACGTTGCGTCTGCGGCCGAAGTTGGCATCCTCCAGACGCTTCTGAGCGGTTTCGATCGAGCTTGTGAGTAGCTTGTGTTCGATGGGATCGTCGTCGCCCAGTCCCATTTTCTCGACGATGCCGGTCATGCGCTCAGTGCCGAAGAGACGCATCAGATCGTCCTGCATCGAGAGGTAGAAGCGGGATTCACCGGGGTCACCCTGTCTGCCCGAACGTCCGCGCAGCTGATTGTCGATTCGTCTCGATTCGTGGCGCTCTGTACCGATGATGAAGAGACCGCCAGCCTCGCGTACACGCTTGGCTTCGGGTGCGATCGCCATCTTGTGCTTTTCATAGAGCTCACGGTAGATCTTTCGAGCCTCGAGGACCTCCTCGGAGACCGACTGGTTGGAGCCCATCGCAAGACCGATGATGTCCTCATCGTATTCCATCCTGCGCATATCCTGTTTGGCGAGAAATTCGGGGTTGCCGCCGAGCAGAATGTCGGTACCGCGGCCTGCCATGTTGGTGGCGATGGTGACGGTGCCCAGCTTACCTGCCTGTGCGACGATCTCTGCTTCACGGTCGTGATACTTTGCGTTGAGCACAGTGTGCTTGATGCCGTTTTTCGAGAGCTTTTTTGAAAGCTCCTCGGATTTCTCGACCGAAACGGTACCCACCAGAACAGGCTGTCCCTTTTCGTGGCATTCAATGATCTGTCTTACGATCGCATCGTACTTGCCCTTCACGTTCTTGTAGACCATGTCGGGGTGATCCTTGCGGATCATGGGCATATTGGTCGGGATCTCGACGACGTCGAGGTTGTAGATCTCGCGGAATTCCTCCTCTTCGGTCAGCGCCGTACCGGTCATACCCGACAGCTTTCTGTACATACGGAAGTAATTCTGGAAGGTAATGGTTGCAAGCGTTTTGTTTTCCTTCTCGATCTGGACGTGCTCTTTTGCTTCGATCGCTTGATGCAGACCGTCGCTCCATCTTCTGCCAGGCATGATACGGCCGGTGAAGGTGTCGACGATGAGCACCTGGTTGTCCTTGATGACGTAGTCAACGTCGAGCTTAAAGACACCGTGTGCCTTGAGCGCCTGCGAAACGTGGTGCGCGATCGTAGAGTTTTCGGGATCGGCGTAGTTTTCGAGCTCGAAATAAGCCTCTACCTTGTCAATGCCCTTAGCGGTGAGGATGGCGGTGCGAGCCTTTTCGTCGACGATATAGTCAGCCTCGGGGTCGACCTCGACCTCGTCGGTCTGTATCTTGGAGTCGATCTCCTTGATGCGGAAGCAGCGCATTTTCGAGACCAGCTTGTCGGTCTTTTCATACAGTTCGGTCGAGGCTTCGCCCTCGCCCGAGATGATCAGAGGGGTTCTTGCTTCATCGATGAGGATCGAGTCGACCTCGTCGACGATGGCAAAAACATGACCGCGCTGGGTGATGCCTTTCTTGTAGAGGACCATGTTGTCGCGCAGGTAGTCGAAGCCGAATTCATTGTTGGTGCCGTAGGTGATATCGGCGGCGTATGCGGCGATCTTTTCCTCTTTGGTCTGGTCGTGGATGACAAGACCGGTCGACAGACCGAGGAAGCTGTATACGCGTCCCATTTCCTCTGCGCCGCAACGGGCGAGGTATTCGTTGACGGTGACGACGTGCACGCCTTCGCCCGTGAGGGCATTGAGGTAGGCGGGCATGGTTGCCACCAGCGTCTTACCTTCACCTGTCTTCATTTCTGCGATGCGTCCCTGATGGAGGATGATACCGCCCATAAGCTGTACGCGGAAGGGGCGCTTGCCGAGCACTCGGTCGTCTGCTTCGCGGACGACGGCAAATGCGTCTGGGAGGATATCGTCAAGGCTTTCACCGGCTGCAAGACGCGCCTTGAGGGCGGGGGTCTGTGCCTGAAGCTCTTCGTCGGTCATATCAGCATATTTGTCACCAAGCGCCTCGATCGCATCGATCAGAGGAGTGATTTTCTTGATTTCCTTGGTGCTGTTCGTACCGAACAGTTTATTCAGTAAACTCATTGGTCTATTACCTCGTAACATAATAATACAAAATAGATTATACTACATTTGTGTCAAAAAAGAAATAGATAAAATGTAAAAAATGTTGCAAATTTGAAATTTTTATGATAAAATTTTGAAGGAACGGGATCAGTGTGCCTTGCGGTATGCCGATTGCGCTTTAAACGTCAAAAAAGGAAGTAGAAACATGACCGATCTGAATATCGTACTGGTCGAGCCGGAGATCCCGCAGAACACCGGCAATATTGCCCGCACCTGTGCCGCTACGGGCGCGGCGCTCCATCTGGTGAAGCCGATGGGCTTTACCGTCGATGACCGCAAACTAAAGCGTGCGGGGCTCGACTACTGGGATAAGCTGAATATCACTTATTATGAGAACCTTGATGAATTTTTAACCCGAAATGCAGGCGAAGCGATGTATTTTTTCACGACCAAAGCACCTCGCCGTCATACCGACGTAACCTATCCCGACCGCGTATTTCTCCTCTACGGCAAGGAAACGGCAGGACTGCCCGAATCGCTCCTGCAGGCGCATCCCGACGCCTGCGTTCGCATTCCCATGCGTGAGCACCTGCGCTCGCTCAATCTCTCGAATGCGGTGGCAATCGGCGTGTATGAGGTGCTTCGCCAGTACGGGTTCGATGCACTCGAGAGCGTCGGTCATCCCCGCAGCTTCGATTGGAGCTGACGCAAGGGTGATCTGTAATGACGGTATATGAATCGAGTGCAGGGGTCAGATGCCCGATCGCTCCGCTGGGGAACGGGAAGATGCTCGCCTATCTGTCGGGCGCATCGATCCACAGCCTGCACTGCGGCTATTCAACGCCCTCGTTTCTCTCGCTCTTTCCCGATTCGGCGGGCGGTTATTACGAAAGCGAAAGTGAGCGGCAGCCCTTGAAGGGGGGGCTTCGTCCACAGACTGCGCTATCGCGCAGGGCATTTGCGGACCGATCAGCTGCCTCACGATCAGCAGTCCTGCGATCAGGTGGTCACCGATTACATAGCAAAGGGCGAGGGCTTGCTGCTGCGCACAACAGAGGGAAGCGCACCTTTCCGTTGGCGGATCAGTCTGCCGGGCTACGTCAGAGCAGCGGCGGTCTGCGACTATCGCCTCATTCATTGCGAGGCAGAGGCGCTCTTCTGCACAATTCCCGTAGGGACGCCATTTGAAAGCGGTTTGGTGCTTCGCGAAGAAGCATCTTTGACGCTCTATCTTGGCGGTGATCTTCATTTTGAAGAGGAGAGACGGGTGATCCGTTTTGACGGCGGTCGCGGCTGTATACTCTTTGTTGACAGCTGTCAGCCGACGGCATCGCTCAAACGGGCAGATCAGATCCTTACACAACTCCAAAAAGGCGTCCTTCCCACCGAGCTCCCATGCTTTCGTGAAGAAACAGTGCAAGAAATGCGCACTTTTCCCGCCATCGATGAAATACCGCAAGCAAGACTATCGGCAAGGCTGAACGATGCGATCGGAGCACTGCGCTCGATGCAGTCGGAGAAGGGCGTTTTCCTCGGCGATATCTGGCATCCGTACGCAATGGCGGCAGATCTGCCCATCCTGACCGAAGCACTGCTAAAGCTCGGCTATGTGGAGGAAGCATCAAAGATGATCGCCTGCTGGTCGGCACAGCTCGGCAAGGACGGAGAAGGCATTCCTCCGATGCTGGATGGGAACGGGGAAGCCATTCGGTTTGATGAGAGCTGTGACGGTGCATCGACAGCGGCATTTCTGCTCGCGGAGGTGATGCTGATCGAAACAGAGGCTTTCCGCAGTGACGTTGATGCCGCCGAAGCGCTCTATCGCAAGCTGCGCAAGGCATTCACGCTGACCATGCACGCCATGGTAGACGGAATGATCCCCTTTTCGGGATATGAGGGCTATTTTGAGGCGGGAATGCTCGACCGCGACTGTATTTTTCACGGTTCTGCGCCCGCAACTGCGATCGCGATCACTGCGGCTGAGCGCTATATTGCCTATTGCGCATCCGCAGGACGGAAGATCGCACGCGAATCGGAGCGCTATCTTACGGCGCTTGCCGATGAAAGAGAGAAGTTCGAAGGTCATTTCGGTCGTGACGGGTTATACCGACTTTCTGCGCCCGAGCTCGAAGAAAACACGCACCGACCACGGTTTCTGCGCGGCATTTGCCCAAGCTGTTCGAGAGAGGCAGCCTTTTCTGCCGTTGAACTGCTTGAGCTCAGTCGAAACGGCTACTATCGTTGCAAGCGCTGCTTTGCATCGCCGCATCCCGATGAGACTCGTCACACCGAGCGGCAGGGAGACCTCTGCATCCCATCGATCGATGCTACGGCAACGGTGGCGCACCGGATGTCGTCACCCTTTTGCGAAAATGCACTCGACCGTGCGGCGGCGAACTATCGCGCATCGGTCGAGCAAAATCGCAGACTGCCCCTGCGCCTCGGTGCGACCGATGCCATGCTGCTTGCGGTATCGCGACGGAATGGCGGCAAAGATCAAGCGCTCTTTCGCCGTGTACTCATTCAAAGCGCATCGCTTGACGAAGACCCGCGCATAGAGCTGTGTGCGCTCCCCTCGGCATTGGTCGAAGCGAACGAGATGAAGGGCGCCGATTGTTCGTGTGCCGCCATTGCCGCACTGATCGTGGCTTTGGCATAAAATCAGCATAAAAAGCACCGAATGTGGTTTTGATCCCGCACTCGGTGCTTTTTCATTGTTCGATATTCAAATAATCCCAAAGCGCCTTGAGATCGGCGCATTCGGCAAGGTAGATCATTTCGCTCTCGCCGATGCGGAAATAGATGAATTCTTCGGTTTCTCCCATGCCGAAGGTAAGAGTAAGCGATGCACCGTCCCAGAGCGTCAGCTCTGCCACGGTAGGCGCATTGAGCCCGTAGATGGGATATTGCTCGGCGCCGTAGTCGATCCATTTGCCCTGTTCAAGAGTGGCGAGCAGGGAGAGCAGTGCACTGTGTTCGCCATCGGGGGTCGCGGTAAGAGAATCGCCGTCACTGCCTTGCCAGATGACCGATTGAAGGGAGGAGAGGTCGGGCAGATGATCGCTCCCGAGCAGGTCTTCGAGGGTCAGGTCAAACTGCGCCACATACCCTTCATCGACCATGTAGACGGTGCTTTCCCCCTCGATTATGCAGTAATAGCCGCTGTAATAGGCATTGCGATCGCCGAAAAGGTAGCATTTCTCTTCTCCGTCCGAGGTGATGCGGATGGTACAATAGGGGGGGGCGAGCCCGTACTCGGATAGGTTTTCGCAGTGCTCGGTGATGGTGCGCAGGGCAAAGATATGCTCAATCCGATCGAGCAGTGCATGGACGCTCGTCGCCGAGATCGGCAGATTGGGGTGATCTTCCACCTGCCAGCCGTCTTCGGTACGAAGGAAGGAGAGCGGCTGATTGTCCGCACAAGCAAAGGAGAGTGCATCGATCGCATCGTGTGCATTGCTGTCGATGAGGAGCCAGATTTGCTCGTCGGGCGCTTCGTCCGCATCGTCATTTCCGGGGAAGAGCCATACTAGCAGGCAAAGTGCGCCGATCAGAAGGATCGCGGCGATCAGGATGATAAAGGTGCGTTTTTTCGGCATTATCTGCGCCGCCTTCTTTCACGGATGACGATGCCGACGATCATCAGAGAGAGAGGGATCAGAGCGATGATGACCACTGCCCAAAAAGTCGCCTGCCCGTTGGTGAGCACGAGGGATGCTTGTGTCATAGGCTTGGCGTCAATGGCAAGAGAGCCCGTTTTTTCGCACATATCCCCGAGAATGGAGAGAAAATAAGTGTAATTTCCGCCCGAAACGGCGTTATTGAAATCGCTGACGAGCATCATGGGCGAGCCCAGCCAGCAGAGCTGTCCGCTGCCTGCCTCGGTTTGCAGTTTGACGAGTGCACCGACGTCATATTGCGTCGGTTGAGGTTCGGGATCGGTCGCCTCGTCGACCTCCGAGCCGCTTTCATCGGATGCTTCGGGCACTTCCGATTCACCGGTAGTGATCGCTTCGAGCAGTGCCTTGTCGGAGGTGCGGAAGAGGGAGGTGTAGGTCATCGTGTAATCGCAATCGGTCATGGCGATCGGATGCGCATTGGGCATCAGCAGTGTGTAGGCTGTGAGCCCGTAGAGATCGCGTGCACCCGAGGTGTCGGGCTGCAGAAAATAGGGGGAAGCAGGATAGTAGTTGGACGAATCACCCTCACGGATGACACCGCCACTCCCTTCCATGCCGAATTCCTTCATCAGTCCCATGAGAACAGACAGCTCCATGGCATTGCTGTCGGTCAGCAGGATGAGATTGCCCCCCCCGAGCAGGTACGCACGCAGAAGGGACGATTCCTGCTCGGTCAGGTCGATCAGAGGGGCATTGAGGATGAGGCAGTCGGCATCATCGGGCAGTTTGTCGGTCGTAGGGAGCGAAAGATCGGCACAGTCGATGTTGTCGAGCGAAAGATAGCTGAGGAGGGTGGCAGAGAGGGCGGTTTCGCCGTGTCCTGTGACCGTGTAGACCTTGGGCAGTATGTCGCCCACTACGTAATCGATCGCGGAGGTGATGGCGCTCTCGCCCGCAAATTTCACGTCATACGAGTAGTAGCCGTAGCTGAAATAATCTTGATACGTCTCAAAGAAGGTGGAAAAATCGGTATGAAGCATCTCTCCGATCGGGGTATATTCGAGCCCGTCTTCGGTCTGATAGACGGTGTAGACGAGGAGGTCGGTGTAGTCGAGCACCTTGCGGCGCTTCTTGCTCTCGACGATGATGCTGTTGTCGATGAGCTCACGGTCGGTGTAGCCGTCTACGAAGGTGGGATGAACGGCTGGGTCGACCTGCTCGACGGTCAGGTTGTCGGATAGCTCATCATAGCGGTCGAGCATGGTGCGCACACCCTTGTCCTCGTTGCCCGTGATGCAGATATAGTGGAGGGTGACCTCGTCGTCCAGTGCCTTCACATAGTTGCGGGTGACGTCGGTGAGCTCGGTCAGCTTGGTGCTCGTCATGTCAAATCTCGTCCATCCCGAGGGAAGGAGTGAGATCAGCAGATTCAGCAGGATGACAAGGAGGAGCGCCAGTGCGGTCAGCAGCAGTCGGTTGGCGGCAGGCGATCGGAAGATGCCGAACAGTTTGTTTTTTGAATCGTTCATAGCTGCCTCCTTTCAGGCAGATACTCTTTTCTTTTCCATCGAAAGGACGGTGAAGAAAAGAAAGAGCGTTGCAACGCTTACAAAATAGACGATGGCGGACAGGTCAAAGATGCCGTAGAGAGAGAAGAGATCGAATCGCTCGGTAAGCGATAAGAAGCTGAAAAACTTGGCGGCGGCGCCTTCGAGCAGTCTTTGGTCGATGAAAAAGAGGGTGAGAAGAGCGATTTCAGCGATCAGTCCCGCGATGAGTGCGGCATTCAGACTGGCGGTGAGCTTATAGAGCAGCAAAGCAAGCAGAATGATGAGCACGGTGAAGACAAGGAGCGAGCCGAGTGCGGTGGAGGGGAGCAGAAGAATAAGCGTCGGCAGGAAATAGATGAGCAGGAGCACACCGAAGGTAAGTCCGCCCGCAACGAGGCTGTTGTCGGTGAGGGAGGAGAGAAAGAGCCCAATGGCGGTCAGTGCGGATGCGACCAAAAAGAGCGCGAGCGTCGAGAGAGCGGCAGACAGCAACCGCACCTCGCCGTAGAAGGACAATACTGCACTGTAGCAGAAAACGAGGAGGATCGGCAGTGCAAGCAGGGTGAGCATGGCGAGGTATTTGCCGATGATATAGTCGGCGGTGGTGATCGGCAGGGAAGAGAGTAGCAGAGAGGTCTTCTGATGCCGCTCCTCTGCGATCGAACGCATGGTAAGCAGAGGGATGATGATAAGCAGGATGATGACGATCTCGGAATAGGAGACCTCGATCGAGGGCGTGCCGTCATAGAGGTTGTAGACGGTGACGAAAATGCCTGCGAAGAGGAGATAGAGTGCCATCAGCATATAACCGGTGAGGGTCGTGAAATAGCCGCGCATCTCTTTGCGGTAAACGGCGATCATTTGCGCTTCTCCTTTCTCCCGAAGAGAGGGGTGTAGTCTTTGTCCTCCTCTTCCACGTCGGGAGAGGGGGCTTCGTGCTTGGGGGCAGATTTGACGGGTGTTGTTTGTGTGTCGGGGAGCTTGGGGGTGTGCGTCTTCTCACGCCGTCCGACGGGAAGGAAAGCCTTTGCGTGTTCAGAAGGACCGTTTACGGCAGACGGGGCAGTCGTGGCAGAGAGGAAGACGTCCTCGAGCGTCGCTTCACTTAAGTGCATCTCCATGATCGGACAGCGGATGGCGGAGAATGCGAAAAAGACGGCTTCCCGCAGATCGCATCCCTTGGCGCATTTGACTGTAACGTCGGTCAGCGAACCGTTCGGATTGACTTCGACTTTTTGGACAGCCGTAATGCCGCGGAGCACTTCTTCGCACTTTTGGGGGGCGCATTTGACGCTCAGCAGAAGCTTATCATTGCCGAGGTATTTCTTTTGAAGGTTCTGAAGGCTGTCCATCGCCACCAGCTTGCCAGAAGAGAGGATGAGGATGGTGTCGCAGAGCTCGGCGACCTCGGGCAGAATATGGCTTGAGAGAATGACTGTGTGATCCTTAGCGATCTTTCGGATAAGCGCTCTGATCTCGACGATCTGACGGGGGTCGAGCCCGACGGTCGGTTCATCGAGAATGAGAATACCGGGACTGCCGAGCAGTGCTTGTGCGATACCGATGCGCTGGCAGTAGCCCTTGGAGAGATTGCGGATGAGGCGGTCGGCATTGGCAGAAAGCCCTGTCTTGTCGATGACCGATGCGACTGCAGAAGACAGTTCGGTTCGTGCGATCTTTTTGGCATCGCCGACGAAGGTGAGGTATTCACGCACGGTGAAATCGGGGTAGAGCGGGGGGATCTCGGGCAGATAGCCGATGTGCCGCTTGGCGGCGGTGGGGTCGGCGGCAAGGTCGCATCCGCAGACGGTGATGCGACCCGAGGTGGGGGCGAGTGCGCCCGTGATCATATTCATGGTAGTGGTCTTGCCGGCGCCGTTCACGCCGAGCAGACCGTATAGCTTGCCCTTTTCAATGGTACAGCTCAGATCGTCGACTGCGGTAATACTGCCGTACCGCTTGGTCAGATGTTGGATCTCAATCATGTATAATTCCTTTCACGACCTCTCGGTCGGTTGTTATCTTATCTATTATAATCTCCTTTTGTGACAAAATTGTGACATTGGGGCAATTTTTGCAAACATCTTATATAATTTTCGGCTGAAAATTTACCGAAAATCCCTTGACAAGCGGTCGGGATTTGTTTATAATAATTTACATAAGAGGGAGT
>CAYRQA010000041.1:0-13891 GCA_964426285.1 uncultured Lachnospiraceae bacterium
CCGTAGGGAGAAATGTGTACCTCTAACTGCACTACACCCACAACACCTCAAAACACAGAAAAGGGGGATTCACATGAAGATTTGCTCGTCTTGTCATACCCTGATCGATGACGATGCCGTCATCTGTCCGAACTGCGGAGCAAAACAGCGGCATTTCCCCGAAAAAGCCTCTAAAAAGCGCAAAAAGCCGTCTCATCCCGCGCTCAAATTGATCGTGCCCGCGATTTTGGTGGTCGCACTGATGGGAGCGATCCTCACCTTTGCGCTGCGGCTGAGCGACAGCCCTCCTCAAACGACCGAAGCGACGACTACGCCGCCGCCCTTCACGCTCACAAATCCGAACCCTCGCGTCGAGAAAATAGGTGTGATCGTCTGCGAGAACGGCGAGGGAGGATATACCTACGATGCCGATGCAGGGCGGCTGGTGCTCAGCGGTACGGGCGTGCTCTCCTTCGACCTGTCGGGGAACGATCATCTGCCTTGGCAGGAGTATCTGAAGGATACGACCGAACTCGTTGTGGAAGGCTTCAGTGAGATCGCGCTCGAGACCTTCCGAGGCGCACCCAATCTTGAATCGGTCACGGTTGTGCCGCTCCACTCGGATATGTACATCGGTGAATACGCCTTTGCCGATTGTTCGTTGCTGGTCATGGTAAAGCTCGGCGAAATACACAGAGAGTATCTCCACGGGTTTTGGGCTGTGCAGATTGGAGACGGCTGTTTTTCGGGTTGCGAGTCGTTGACGAACATTAACGCAGTGGGCGTCAGCGAGATCGGCGCGACGGTCTGCCTGAACAGGTATTTTTCCTCGCCAGCGACCTCTTGGAGCGCGTCGACACACTGCCCGTGATCGCGTATTTGTCGATCTCGATCGAGACGGGATGTACGATCAAACGCTCGGTGTTGGATAAACTGCTGTCAGGCGATCCCGATCTGCTCGTATATGTTGACAGGAGCAGTCGTGGAGATGAAATTCCTCCTCTCATGATCGAAGAAGACACGCTCTTCTATGAATAAAAAATAAAATTTCCCAAAAGTTTTTGAAGTCCGGAAACTTTTTTTAAAAAGTTTCCGGCGGGACGCAAGGGCAGAGCCCTTGCCGGGGTTCGGGGCAGAGCCCCGAGAAAGGATTTATCATGAAGATTTACAATGACCTTACTCGTGAAAAAGAAGAATTCATTCCCCTTGAAGAGGGAAAGGTGAAGATCTACGCCTGCGGACCGACGGTCTACAACTATTTCCACATCGGCAACGCACGCCCGATCGTGCTCTTCGATCTCTTCCGCCGCTATCTGAGATGGCGCGGCTGGGACGTGACCTTCGTGCAGAACTTCACCGACGTCGATGACAAGATCATCAGAAAGGCGAACGAGGAGGGTGTCAGCTCGACCGAGATCGCCGAGCGCTACATCAACGAATACTTCACCGATGCCGTCGGGCTGGGCGTTGAGAAAGCAGACATCCACCCGAAGGCGACCGAAAACATCGGTCAGATCATCGGACTGGTCTCCACCCTCGTCAAGAAGGGACACGCCTACGCCACCGAAAACGGCGACGTTTACTTCCGCACGCGCTCCTTCCCCTGCTACGGCTGCCTGTCGCATATGCCGATCGAGGATCTCGAATCAGGCGCACGCATCGCCGTCGGTGAGGTCAAGGAAGACCCGCTCGATTTCGCCCTCTGGAAGGCTGCCAAGCCGGGCGAGCCTGCATGGAAGTCACCTTGGGGCATGGGCAGACCGGGCTGGCACATCGAGTGCTCTGCGATGGTCAAACGCTACCTCGGTGACACCATCGACATCCACTGCGGCGGCGTGGACCTGACCTTCCCCCACCACGAAAACGAGATCGCGCAGTCGGAAGCGGCGACGGGCAAGCCCTTCTCTCGCTACTGGATGCACAACGGCTTCATTAACGTAGACAACCAGAAGATGTCGAAGTCGCTGAACAACTTCTTCACCGTCCGCGACGTTGCCTCCCTCTACGGCTATATGCCCATCCGCTACTTCCTCATCTCGAGCCACTACCGCAAGCCGATCAACTACAGCGCCGACATCATCGAGGCGGCCAAGAATTCGGTTGAGCGCATCCAGAACTGTGCCGATAACCTCGCATTCTATCTCAAGAACGCTCCCTCCGGCGAACCGCTCTCTGCCGAGGAAAAGGTGCTTTTCGAGGGCTATATGGCGCAGTTTATCGAGAAAATGGACGACGATTTCAACACCGCCGACGCCGTTTCCGCCCTCTTTGAGATGGTGCGCGAGCTGAACAGCTTCCTCGCGACCGCTCCCTCCAAGGAAGCTGCATCTGAGGCTGGCGCTTACTTCACCGAGATCGCCAATCTGCTCGGGCTGGTGGGCGAAACCGCTACCGACAAAGCCTTCGCCGAGGAGGTTGAAGCCCTCATCGCTGAGCGTGCTTCCGCTAAAAAGGCAAAGGACTTCGCCCGCGCCGACGCCATCCGCACCCAACTCGCCGACATGGGCGTCACCCTTCAGGACACCCCCCAGGGCACCAAGTGGAAGAAAATTTAAATGTATTCGAGGCTCCGCCTCGAGCTCCGGCAAGGGCTCGGCCCTTGCATCCCGATCGCTTTCTTGAAAGAAAGCGACGCAAAGAACTTTAATAAGCGCCGCAAATGCTTGCGGCGCGGATAAGACACAGCGCACCGAATGAGGGACAATCGATCCCTTTATTCGGTGCGCTATAGTTTATCTCGCCTTGTGGGGACCGACGTCCTCGACGGTCCGTAGCGTTCGGTTTGCTGTATCAATAAAATAGGCACTAAGCCTAAGAAAGCGGCGGGAGCAAGTCCCCGACTTGCCGTAGGCAATGTCGTCCCTACGAGAAATCGGAGCGTTAATCTCATATTCAGCGCGGCATATAATGCCGCGCTTTAAGAAGTTTTGTGGGGGTCTTAGGGGGATCTTTTTCAAAAGATCCCCCTAAAATCCTAATTCACCAAATTCGTCGGCGTTCCTGCCATCCATGCGCGGAGGTTGGAGCAGACGATGTCGAGCAGGCGCAGGCGGGTCTCGAGGGGCGCCCATGCGCAGTGCGGGGTGATGAGGAGGTTGTCGATGCCGCAGAGCGGGCAATCGGCAGCCATCGGCTCCACGGCGACCACATCGACCGCCGCCCCTGCGAGGTGACCGTTTTTTACCGCTTCGGCGAGGGCGGGCTCATCGACCACGCCGCCGCGTGAGGTATTTATGAAATAGGAGCCTTTTTTCATCGCGGCGAACGCAGAGCGGTCGAACATTTTCGCTGTTCCGGGGGTGAGGGGCGTGTGGCAGGAGATGAAATCTGCCTCGGCGAGCAGGGTCGCACGGTCGACGAATCTCACCCGCGCATCCTCGCGGGGGGTGCGGGTGTGAACCAGTACCTTCATGCCGAAGGCGAGCGCAATGTTGGCGACCGCACGCCCGATCGAGCCGTAGCCGACAAGCCCGAGCGTCTTGCCGTAGAGCTCGCAGGTGGGGTATTCGAAGATCGAGAAGAAGCGCGACCGCTTCCAGCCGCCATCCTGCACGAAGTCATTGTACTTGGCGACCTTGCAAGCCAGCTCGAGCATGAGCGCAAAGGTGTGCTGTGCCACTGCCATCGTAGAGTATTCGCCTGCGTTGCAGACGTCGATGCCTCGGCTTCGGGCGTAGGCGACGTCGATGTTGTTGTAGCCGGTGGCGAAGAGCCCGACGTATTTGAGCTTCGGTGCGGCAGAGAGCTCGGCTGCCCCGAGGATCGTTTTGTTGCAGAAGACGACGTCGGCATCGGCGATGCGCTCTGCAGTCTTTTCAGGGTCGTTTTCGTCGTAAAAGACCACTTCTCCGAAGGGTTTTAAGTAGGCTGCGACGTCTACGTCGCCCGCAGAGAAGACCGTTCCGCTGTCGGTAAAGACTAATTTCATAAGGAAACCTCCAAAAATCGGAAATCTTAGGTACATTATACCTCTTTCAGAGGTACTTTGCAACCCCGAATTTGTGGTTGTTCACAAAAATCATAAAAAAACAAACTTTTTTGTCAAATAGTGTTCACAAACCGTGAAAAATATGTTAAAATAAGTTGAAACAGTGCTTACGGTCGGGTATGGACAAGCCCGAGCGGAAATTAGAAAGGCGGACACTATAATGAAGGATTTATTCGGTCAGCTCAGCGTAATCGGGATGCGCGGTTGCGAGGATTTTGCCGCACAGGTCAATTCCTATCTTAAATCATGGAGAGGCTCTGTCGACGGATTCGAAGTAGACGTCGAATGCCCCCGTTTCGGAAGCGGTGAGGGCAAGGGGCTGCTGCATCAGTCGATGCGCGGACACGACGTGTACATCATCTGCGACGTATTCAACTACGGCGTTACCTACAAAATGTACGGTCAGACCGTGCCCATGAGCCCCGATGACCACTTTGCCGATCTCAAGCGCATTATCGGCGCACTCGGCGGCAAAGCAAGACGAATCAACGTCATCATGCCCATGCTCTACGAGGGCAGACAGCACAAGAGAAGCTCGCGCGAATCGCTCGACTGCGCACTTGCCCTGCAGGAGCTGACTGCAATGGGCGTGACCAATATCATCACCTTTGACGCACACGATCCCCGTGTGCAGAACGCCATTCCGCTCCACGGCTTCGAAAACGTTCGTTGTACTTACCAGATGATCAAGGCGTTCATGAACACCGTCGATGACATCGATCTGAATAACCTGACCATCGTCTCGCCCGACGAAGGCGGCATGAGCAGAGCGATGTACTATTCCTCGGTACTCAAGCTCGACCTCGGTATGTTCTACAAGCGCCGCAACTACTCGGTCATCGTCAACGGCAGAAACCCCATCGAAGCACACGAATATCTCGGCAAGAGCGTTGAGGGCAAGGACGTTATCATCGTCGACGACATGATCTCCTCGGGTGACTCGGTCATCGAGGTTGCCGAGAAGCTGAAAGAACGCGGTGCGAAGCGCATCTTCGTCTTCGCGACCTTCGGTCTCTTCTGCAACGGCCTCGAAAACATCGACAAGGCATACGCCGACGGCTCGATCAGCAAGATCTTCACCACCAACCTGACCTACCGTCCCGAAGAGCTTCGCAACCGTCCTTGGTACGGCGAAGTCGATATGACTAAGTTCGTCTCCCTCATCATCGATACCCTCAACTACGACGAATCGCTCTCCGATCTCCTTACCCCCGCCGCTAAAATCCACACCTTTGTCGACAAAGCCCTCGCCGACGGCAAGATTAAGAAATAATTGGGGCTCTGCCCCAACCCCCCGGCAGGGGCGCCGCCCCTGCACCCCACTTAGGGAACCTTTTTCAAAAGGTTCCCTAAGAACCCTCCAAAACTTTTATTAAGCGCCGCAAATACTTGCGGCGCACGGAAAACACGGCGCTTCGAATGATTGATTTTTGAAAATTTCATTCGTGGCGCTTTTGTCACATTCTGCCGAGTGAGCACTCGCTCGGCTATTTAAAGTTTTGGGGGGCTTAGGGGGATCTTTTTCAAAAGATCCCCCTAAATATACAAAGGAGGCTATTATGAAACGGCGTTCGATCAAAGTGATGTCGGGTATTGCTTGTCTGTTGTCTGCCTTATGCACCACCCTTGCGGCGAACGGTTACTACCATATCCGCGAAAACGACCTGCTGTTTTGCGCGATCGGCATTGCGCTTGCGGGCAATCTTCTGCCGCTTCTGCTCAGCCGACCCGTCGAGGGGCGGCGGCTGAAGCTTTGCTTCCACGGGACGGTCTGTTTGAAGGCGTTTTTGCTTTCGACCGCCTGCTCGATCGTTTGGCAGCTCACCTATCTCATTCAAAAGAAGGGGACGGGCTGGGATATCTTCTGGAACATTTTCATTTGCGTGATCGTCGAAGCCATCCTCTTCTGGAACGGCATCATCACCGTTTACTGCACCTCGAAGCAGCTGCGGCTGAAGCTGCGTGTGATCGGCATCCTCTGCGGACCGATTCCGATCGCCCACCTTTTTGCACTCGGCGCGATCATTTGCCGCACCTCCGATGAGGTGCTCCTCGAGAGCGAGAAATGCGCGCTTGACCGCAAGCGGGCAAGCGAGCGCATCTGCGAAACGCGCTATCCTCTGCTGATGGTGCACGGAGTCTTTTTCCGAGATTCCAAGCTTTTGAATTACTGGGGGCGAATTCCCGCGGCGCTCGAGCAGAACGGTGCGACGGTCTATTACGGCAATCACGGCTCGGCGGCATCGGTGCAGGCGAGCGGGGAAGAACTGGCGGCGCGCATTAAGCAGATCGTCGAAGAGACGGGCTGCGGCAAGCTGAATGTCATCGCCCACTCCAAAGGCGGGCTCGACTGCCGCTATGCCATTGCCTGTGCGGGTGCGGCTGACTATGTCGCATCGCTGACCACGATCAACACGCCGCATCGCGGGTGCGAATTCGCCGACTACCTTTTGAAGGTCGCGCCGAAATCGCTCGCGCAGAAGATCGAGCAGACCTATAATGCCGCGATGCGGAAGCTCGGCGATCGTTCGCCCGATTTTATGGCGGCGGTCACCGAGCTCACAGCCGAGCGCACGGCGCAGTTGAACGAAGCGCTTGCCGAGCGTGAAGCTGTGCTCTACCTCGATGCGGCGCAACGGACGGGCGAGCTGTCCGATCTGTCCACACAGGCGGGCATTCTGCGGCGCAGTGTCGGCTCTCAGCTCGATCACGCCTCGGGCGGCAGCTTTCCGCTCAACTTCACCTATCATTTGGCGAAGTATTTCGACGGACCGAACGACGGTCTGGTTTCGGAAAAGTCCTTCCGTTGGGGCGATGACTACACCTTCCTCACCCCGAGCGGCAAGGAGGGCATCTCGCACGGCGATATGGTCGATCTCAATCGCGCCAACATCGGCGGCTTCGACGTGCGCGAGTTCTACGTCGGACTGGTGCACACGCTGAGGGAAAAGGGATTGTGATACGATTAGGGGGAGCCTTTTGAAAAAGGCTCCCCCTAAAACCCCCGCGAAAACTTTAATAAGTGCCGCAAATACTTGCGGCGCGGGGAATAGCAAAACCGCTCCGAATGAGGGATGGTCGAATCCTTCACTCGGGGCGGTATACTTTGTCTTATTTCGTAGGGCGGGAGCAAGCCCCCGCCCTACGAATGGGTCTATCAGCATCGCTCCGAATGAAAATTTTGCATTTTCTCCATTCAGCGCGTGTGTTTTGCCCGCCGCGCGCGCTTTCGCGCGGCTTTTTTACGTTTTGCGGGGGGGGTTGGGGGATCTTTTTCAAAAGAACCCCCTAAAAAATCATAAGGGCTTGCAGCCGCCGAGGTGCTTGGGTTTGTTCAGCATACTGTCGGCGTCGGTGAGTTTGCGGATGACGCGGGCGGGATTGCCGGCGGCAAAGCAGCCGTCGGGGATGTCCTTGACGACGACGCTGCCTGCGCCGATGACGCAGCCGTCGCCGATGGTGACGCCGGAGAGGACGAGTACGTTCGCACCGAACCAGCAGTCGTTGCCGATCTTTACGGGCTTGGCGTAACAAAGGCGCTTTGGTTCACCCTGTTCGTTGAGCATCAGCTTGCGCTCGGATGCGAGCATCGGGTGGATGGGGGTGACGATGGTCGTGTTCGGTCCGAAGTTGCAGTCGTTGCCGATGATGACCTCGGCGTCGTCCTGGATGGTGAGGTTGAAATTGCCGAAGAAGCGCTCGCCGATGTGAGTGTGAACGCCGTAGTGAACGGTGAGCGGACCTTGGATGAAGCAGCCTGCGCCGACCTCGGCGAAGATATCGGCGATGAGCGAGGCACGCTCGGCGCTCTCGTCCTCGAAGGTGCGGTTGTAGCGGGTGCAGAGGTTGTGGGTGCGAAGCTTGATGGCTTTGAGCTCGGGATCGGTCGGGCAGAAGAGCAGACCCGCGGCTCTCTTTTGATCTTCGGTCATGGAAGTTTCCTCCGAATGGTTGGATTTTCTCTATTGTAGCACAATTTCGGGGATAAATCAAGTGAAAAAACAGGACTTCCGCGAGGAAGTCCTGTTTGGATTTATTCCAGATCAGCTCTGATTTTTTCAAGCAGTGTCATCAGTTCGTCTGCCTCCGATTCGGGAATTTCGTACCAGTGCGATTCGTCCGAGGTGACCTCGAAGTGGAGATAACGCCCGTCGTAGAGCGTGATGACGATTTTGTCATCGACAAGTTCGATTCCATTCTCGGTGACCGTGAAACCGCCATGCGCGATGACGATCATCAGATCGCAGATGCCGCCGCTCTTCGGTTCGCATTCGGTGAGGGGGAGGGAGGAGAGCTGATCTTTCAGCGCGCCGATATAGCCCAAATCGCCTTCGGTAAGCTCAAATCCTGCTCCTCCCAACACCTCATCTCGTTCGCCCATGACCGAGACCGAGGTGATCTCGGTCTCCTCGAGCACGATCTTGATCAGCGTGTCTTCGGGCGGGGTGTAGGACCTGCCGCCGATCAAGCTTTCGAGCGTCGAGGCATGGTCGATCGCCCACCACCTGCCGTCGGCGAAGAGGAAATCGCCGAAGAGATAGAATGAATAGTCTTTGTTTGTGCGCAGTGTCACGATATAGAGCGGTGTGGCATTGTCGGCAACCGACGTGGGGTCGGCATCGATCGCAGAAAGCCATTCGAGCGTTTGGTAATCGAGCGGAAGGGCGGTCCCATTGATCGAAAGGAGCAGATCGGCGATCTTTCGGAGCGTTTCACCGTCGGTGACCGCGAGCTTCTTGCCCGTTTGCACGCACCTTGCATCGAGCACTGTGAGCGCATAGCTGTCGAGCATCCACCCGTCGAGCGGTCCGCCTGTCTCGAAGCTGTCGATCAATGCCTGCGCCAACCCCTCATCGATCTCGTACCAAGCCGTGATGCCGTGGTCGGGCGCACGGAGGTACTTGCCGCCGAAGAGCTCGATGGTGCGGTAGTTGAAATCCTCGGTTTTTTCGGAGGGCGTCAGCTGAATCGTGTAGGTTACGCCGTCCGAAACGTCGACAATGCTCGTTTCTCTGTACACGACCTGCATCGCGTTTTGGAGACAGACAAGATTTCTGGCGGCATCATTGCCTGTGTAGTAAGCCGTTCCCTTCGGACCTGTCACCGCGATTGTTTTGATCTCGTCACGGTAGAGCAGATCGATCAGGCTGTTGAAGGGATTCTCTTTGACCGTGCCGTCTGTCCCGGGTTCGGTGGCATTGGTGACATAGTCGATGAGCCCTCTTGCGATCGAGGCACTGACCTTTACCCATTCGTTTGTGAAGGAGGCGCTGTCGCCGTAGCGCAGGTAGCAGCCATGATCACGGGTGTCAAGCAGCTCGACGAAGCAGGACGCGGGCGGAAGTCTGCCGCTTACGGGATCATTGGGGTCGGGGGCACTGCTGATCGAGAATTGATAGAGGGTGTATGCGATTGCGTTCAGATCGGGCTGATCCTCTACCTCGTAGGGGATATCCGCGGGGGAAAGATACTTGGTGAGACGAATCAGCTCGCCCAGGATGGTGGCTTGGCTCTGCGCGGTGGTGAAGTGTGTGGTCGCACCTTCGTACGGCTCGCTGGGGAAGGGGGTGACCGCGATGTTGCCGATTTCGCAGCTGTTCAGCAGCTCGACCAGACCCGAGAGCGGGCTTACCCAGAATGAGTATTGGTCGATGGGGACGCTTATCGAGCTTGGGCTCAAATCTGCCCATACGAGCAGTGTTCTGCCGTCTGCGAGATCCCATGCGGGGATATAGAAACCACAGCCGACTTCTCGGTGAGGATCGCCGATCAGGGCAACGAGGTCGTGGAAACTGGCGCCCGCATCGACCAGCGCTTGCATCTCGTCATCGGTGATCGAGGGGAGAGTGGGGGCGGGCATGCCCTCGTAGAGGCTATTCAAGGTATCGACGAGCGCTTTGGCGCTATTGGGGGCGGTTCTGTACCATCGACCGCCGTCACAGCAGATGAATTCGCCGCCGACAGACAGCGTAAAGTTGTGGGAGACGGATGCGACAGGCAGATTTTCTCCTATTTCCGAATGGAGCAGATTGCCTCTGATCGAGATCGCGTAGGTCTCTCCGTCGAATTCGTATTCGGCGAGCTCGTCGTATGGGATCGTCAGAAGCGTGTTGGTCAGACGGGTCATGAACGGGTCGATCATGGCATCCTCGAGCTCGACCGCCAGGCGGGTGAAACTGCTTGTCAGGCTGATCGAGTTAACGTCAGTGTATTCGAGCTGTCCGAGCAGGTCGTAAAAGGGGTGGTCGGGCTCGACTTCGAGCGGTGCTCCCTGATTGCCCGGCTGTTCCGTGATATCGGGCTGTTCACCCGGCTGTTCGCCGATCGGATCGCCGCTTGTCTGCCACAGCTTCAGATAGGGCAGGAAAACGAGCGCACAGACGATCATCACGCTTGCCAGAACAGGCGTCGCGGCAAGGAAGCGCAGATTGCGGCGGTTCTTCTTGTATTGCTCGTATCGCCGAAAAAGCTCGTTCTTGAAGGCTTCATCGGTTCTTCTCATTTTAACATTTCTCCTTCGCTTGTCAGAAGTGTGCGCAGTTCGCCCTTGGCTCGGTAGAGCAGGTTGTCGATCTGCTTTTCGTTCTTTTTCATGATTTGCGCCGTTTCTTTGTAGGACAGCTCCTCAAAATACACCAAATGCACCGCTATGCGCATCTCGTCGGCGAGCTTGGTGAGCGCATGGCTCACCGCCCGCTTGCGCTCGTCCCTCAGCACGGTCTCCTCGGGCATCTCTGCGTCGGATGCGAGCTCTGCCACTTCGTCGAGGGCGACCGTTCTGACCTTGCTTCTGCGCCGCAGATGGTCGATCGATTTGCTTCGCGCGACCATGAACAGGTAGTTCTTGAGCGGAATTTTGAAATTGTAACGGTGTCGGTGGATCAGCAGGTCCATGAAGGTGTCGATCGCGAGATCCTCCGCTTCGGTCGCGTCCCCGACATAGCGTATGATGAAAAATGTGAGGCTATCACGGTAGGCGGTGAGGATCTCGTCAAATGCGCTCTCCTCGCCGTCCAGAAAACGACGGTAGCTACTTGCGCCGTTGTCCATATGGGTCTCCTTTTGGTCTTGTTGGGAAAAACTTCTTGAAAAAAGTTTTTCCCAAACCCTTTTCCAAAACTTCTCTTAGGGACGACGAGTTCTCGTCGTCCGCTATTGCGGATGGATGCCCTTGCGGGACTTCACTCGAGTGCTTTTACTTTTTTCTTGGAGGAACTTTTTGAAAAAAAGTTCCTCCAAACCTCCTCAAAAACTTTTGAAAAGGGGATTTGGGTCATGGTGTGTGGGTTACAGCTGCTTTCACGTATAATACGAATGGGAAGGGGAAATTCCTTACGATTTTCGCAAATTTTTTCAAAAAAAGTTGGCGACAGGGCAAAACAGCCCCTCGCACTTTGCAAGGGGCTGTTCGGGTCAATTATATTGTGCAAGATTGATGGCACTGGCGTAGGCCTTGACCGTGTTGGGCGAGTCATTGTTGCGCATCTCATCGTAGAGCCACATGAAGCCGCCCGTGACGACCTCCTTGTTCTCCCTCAGAGCCGCCCCGACCTGCGAGGCAGTCTTGCCCTGACCCGGATTTGCGATGTTCCAGTAGCCGGGGATGATCTTCTTGCCGAGTGCGGCTTCCCATTCAGCAACGTTGTTGTTGATGCCGCCGCCATAGCATTGCAGATAGACGCGGTCGACCAGATCGCCGAGCTGATCGTTGACCTGCTGCCAGAAATACATATTGGTGTAGGGGCAGAGGGTGACCTTCACGCCCATGCTCTCGCACATTCTGCCGAATGCCACCGCCGAGGTGACGTGATAGCAGCTCTCGTCGTCGTAGTTGACGGCGTCAGCGCCCGTTGCCTCGATGAGTGCCTTGAAGTTGCGGTAGAGGATGGTGTCCTCGCCCGTGCCGTCGCGCGTGATGAGCGCTTGGATGTTCTCGAAGTCTGCACAGCCCCATGCGCCGACGCTCAGCTCGATGCGGGTGATCGAGGTTTCGCCCTCCTTCAGGCTCTTCCACGCCTCAGACCATTCGGGCTTGCCGACGTATTCGCCGTCCTCGCAGACCTTGATGTCGTTGAACACGAGGTCGCCGTCCTCACCCACGTGCACTGACCAGAGCATGATGGTATTGTAGCCCGATTGCTTCATGGTTTCCGCCATGGCAGCGCCGCCCGTGACGAAGGGACCGCCGCCGAAGATGGCGGACACCCAGTTGGGGTCGGGTTCGCGGACGGGGCGGCGTCAGCGCCCGTTGCCTCGATGAGTGCCTTGAAGTTGCGGTAGAGGATGGTGTCCTCGCCCGTGCCGTCGCGCGTGATGAGCGCTTGGATGTTCTCGAAGTCTGCACAGCCCCATGCGCCGACGCTCAGCTCGATGCGGGTGATCGAGGTTTCGCCCTCCTTCAGGCTCTTCCACGCCTCAGACCATTCGGGCTTGCCGACGTATTCGCCGTCCTCGCAGACCTTGATGTCGTTGAACACGAGGTCGCCGTCCTCACCCACGTGCACTGACCAGAGCATGATGGTATTGTAGCCCGATTGCTTCATGGTTTCCGCCATGGCAGCGCCGCCCGTGACGAAGGGACCGCCGCCGAAGATGGCGGACACCCAGTTGGGGTCGGGTTCGCGGACGGGGCGGGGCTTGGACGTCGCGGTTGTGGTGGTTGCGCCCGTCATATCGGTGTGATCGTCATGGCTTTCACAGGAAGCGAGCGACAGGGGCAGCATCAGCCCGCAGAGCAGTCCCGCAAGGCATCTTTTGGCCAAATTTTTCATATGCGATCTCCTTTGAGTTGAGGATTTTGTGTATGTTGACACCATTATAGCAGGAAATGGGTGGGTTGTCAAGGGGATGCGCGACATTGCCGATGTTCACGGGTCGAGAGAGGGGGAAAGGACCATCTCAATCGCCGAAGTTCTCCCACTTCGCGAAGCGAAGTGATGCCCTCCTCTCGAGCTCTCTCCCCCAATCTCCTTGGCTCTGCCGAAGTGTGGTGGAGATTAATAACAAAGTAGCCCGACGAGTACTCGTCGGGCTTTGACTTGATAGGTTATTCAAGAGTTCAAGCAAGACTCCCTCAGTCGACTTCGTCGACAGCTCCCTCAAAGAGGGAGCCTTGGTTGGGTGGACGACAAGCATTTGCCGTCCTTAGTAAAAGCTTTTGGGAGTGCAGAACCCTTTTCTCGAAAAGGGTTCTGCCGGAGCTCGAGGCAGAGCCTCGAATTCATTCAATTAATTATCTCTTTTGCCGAAGGGGCGGCGGGGGCGGCGTTCGCCGTCGCGGTCACCGCGGTCGGAGCGAGCGGGTCTGCCGGGACGGTCGTCGAACTCAGCCTTGGGCAGGAGCGCCTTGCGGGAGAGGTTGTAGCGTCCTTTTTCGTCAACGCCCATGAACTTGACGGTGATCTCATCGCCTTCCTTGACCACGTCCTCGACCTTCTCAACGAACTGGTTGGAGAGGTCCTTGATGTGGCACATACCCTCTTTGCCCGGGGCGAACTCGACGAATGCGCCGATCGGGATGATGCGGGTGACCTTGCCGGTGTAGACAGCGCCTACCTCGGGCTCGAAGCAGATGCCGTCGATCCATGCCTTGGCAGCGTTCGCGGAAGCCACGTTGGGCGATGCGATGTAGATCGTGCCGTCTTCCTCGATGTCGATCTTGGCACCGGTCTCAGCGACGATTTTCTGGATCACTTCGCCACCCTTGCCGATGACCTCGCGGATCTTCTCGGTCTTGATGTGCATGGTGAGCATCTTGGGCGCGGTGGGCGCTACCTCTGCGCGAGGTGCGTCGATCGCCTTGAGGATGATCTCGTCGATGATATAGTCTCTGCCCTTGCGGGTCTTTTCGAATGCCGATTTGATGATTTCGGGGGTCAGACCGTCGATCTTGAGGTCCATCTGGATCGAGGTGATGCCCTTGTG